>JAUWOG010000556.1 GCA_030612305.1 Armatimonadota bacterium
AAGACCTCTGTGGGGACAGCCGGGATCAGGTGCGCTGCGCCGCTTGCCTCATAGACGCACATGCCCTTCCCGCCGCGCGTGATGACCGCCGCCTCAAGCTGCGCATCCTGTTGCAGCTTGCGTGCCGCCGCGATGACGCTCTCGTCGTCGGCTATCTCGATACCCGTGGCAATCGAGGCCTCTTTCTCATTCGGGGAGATGAGAGTGGCACCGGCGAAGCGCGGTATGTGGTCGGGCTTCGGGTCAACGCAGACGGTGAGGCCCATCTCGCGCGCATGGCTGAGCACGTTGCGGCTGACGCCCTCTGTCAGCGTGCCCTTGTCGTAGTCGGAGAGGATCAGCGCATCAACTTCCCCGAGCGCCTGCGTGGTGCTGCCGACGAGGGAGTCATAGAGCGCCTCGACGGGCTGGGCTTCGTAGTCATAGTCAACGCGGACAATCTGCTGGCCGGCGGCGATTACGCGGATCTTGGTGGTGGTCTTACGGTCAGGGGTCTGCACGAGCGGCGTGAGGTCGGCCCCCATGTCGCGGAGGTGCCCGGCTAGAGCGTCGCCCGCCTGGTCCTCGCCGATGACGCCACATGCGAGGGGCAAAAGCCCGAGGTCGGCGAGGTTGCGGACTACGTTGCCTGCCCCGCCCGGGACAGTGGCCTCCCGCTGGACCTCGACTACCGGCACGGGGGCTTCGGGAGAGATGCGCGAACAGCTTCCCCAGATGTACGTGTCAAGCATGTAGTCGCCCAACACGGCGATCTTCCTGCCCTCAAGGCTGTCAATGATGTCATGGAGTTGCTGCAGCATACTGTGCTCTCTTCTCCCTTACAGCGCGAATATCGCGTGGCATGTTAGTCCCAGTGACGGCGACGGTATTATAGCACTGCGGGAACGTACGCAACAACACCGGCGCATGGCGTGGCTAGCGGGCAGGTGTCGGGGGGCTGCGCAGGGAATCTGGGGGGACACCGACTGTGGAGGGGATAGCTATCAGA
Organism: Armatimonadota bacterium; assembly: GCA_030612305.1. GTDB lineage: Bacteria > Armatimonadota > Zipacnadia > Zipacnadales > UBA11051 > UBA11051. The sequence continues at coordinate 989 of JAUWOG010000556.1, forward strand.
AGCAGATTGCCTCATGTGGCCGCTTTCTGGGAGAATGCCTGCCGGAAGCTGCCGAACTCGCCGGCGTGTACCTATGCGGGGCGGACCTGCAGCTTCGCGCAGATGGATACGTTCGTCGCCAATCTGGCCGGGCGGCTTCGTGACGAAGCAGGCGTCGGAAGAGGCGACCGCGTCGCCATCGCGATGCCCAACTGTGGCGCGTACCTGACCGCCTATTGGGCCGCCCTGAGACTGGGTGCGGTAGTCGTGCCGGTCAACATCAAACTGCGCGCCGAAGAGCTGGCGTATGTGGTCGCGAGCGCCGAGCCGAAGGCAATCTTCGTCCATGAGCAGGTGGCGGACGCGGTCGGGAGGGCGAACGCCGAGGCCGAAGTCCCTGCTCATGTCATCAGCGTTGCCGCGGAGGCCGACGGGCCGGAGGTGTCCTGCTCGTCGGACACTCAGCCGGTGACGTCCGCCTGCCCGGAACTGTGCGCAGAGGACATCGCCATCATCCTCTACACTTCGGGCACCACGGGCCAGCCCAAGGGCGCGATCATGCGGCATGAGGACCTGCTCTTCAACGTCCGCAACGCGATACTCGCGCACTCGTTCCGTCATGAGGATGTGCACCTGCTGGCCATCCCCTTCTCGGCGCCGACGGCGACGTACAGCTTGCTCCCGAGTTGCGCGTATCTGGCCGGCGGTGTCGTCATCGCACCGCAACCATATCCGGGCGAACTGTTCGATTTGATAGACGCACACCGCTGCACGACCTTCATCGGCGTCCCGACGCTGTTTCATCTGGTGACGCAGGACCCGAGGCTGGCCGAGGCCGACCTGGGCTCGCTGCGGCTGATAGCCTATTCGGGTTCGCCGATGCCTGCGCGCACGATTGCCAACCTGCAGCAGCGTTTTCCGCGCGTGGCGCTGCACAACTTCTTCGGGCTGACGGAGACGATCTCGATGACGCATGTGCTGGCCGGCGCCGATGCCGTCGAGAAGCCTGAGTCCATCGGCAAGGCGCTGCCGGAGATATACACACGCATCGTGGATGATGCAAACAATGATGTGGCTGTCGGCGAGGTGGGTGAGCTATGCTTCCGGCGGGACAATGTCATCGTGGACTACTGGCGTCGCGAGGGGGAGCTTGAGGATGCCATAAGGGATGGCTGGTTCCACACCGGCGACTTCGCCTCGTGTGACGAGGACGGATATTTCTACGTGCAGGGACGCAAGAAGGACATGATCATAGTGGCGGGCCAGAATGTCTATGCGCTGGAGGTCGAGAAGGTCATTCTGCGACACGCAGATGTGCGCGAGGTGGCGGTGATAGGGATCGAGGCGACCGGGGCGCGGGCGGCTCTCGGCGAGTTAGTCAAGGCCGTAGTCGTGCCTCAACCGGGGGCGGAGCTGGCCGAGCTTGACATCAAGCGGCATTGCGCGGGACAGCTTCCCAGCTACAAGGTCCCGCAAGTCGTGACATTCTGTGAGCAGCTTCCGAAGAACGCAGCCGGGAAGGTGCTCAAGCGGGAGCTGCGGTAGCGCCAGAGTCGCTGATCGAAGGAGGACGGTATGGCGAGAAGAATGCGTCGCCCGCTGACACCGGCGCAACGCCGGCGCAAGACGATACTGTGGATAGTCGGCGTGCTGGGTGGGTTGCTGCTGCTGGGGCTCATCAGTGCGCTCGTAGTCTATCTGCGTGCGAGTGGTGAGCCGCCGCTGCCGCCCGATGCTCGCGTGGGGATTGAGCAGGACGGCGGAGTCACAGCAGGCAGCGGCCAGTATGCTCATATCCAGGACGCGATACGACAGGGCCGGCGGCAGCGCATCTCCGTGCAGTTGACCAATGCCGACATCAATCAGATGATCCGGGAGGC
>JAUWOG010000480.1 GCA_030612305.1 Armatimonadota bacterium
GAGATACCATCCGAGATCATCCCCATGGACAGCGCCGCCGCATCCGTCGTCCCCGCGCCGACATCAATCACCATCTGCGGCTCCGCAGCATCTATCGCCAGCCCGGCCCCGATCGCCGCCGGCAGTGACTTCTGCACCGACACAACTCGTCCTGCACCCGCCGACCTCAGCGCCTGCACCAGCTCACCTAGTGTCACCGCACTCGCACCTGTAGGGTGATCTTTCAGCACCATCGGACTCAGCAGTGGACGCCGCCCCAGCGCCTTGTGCAGGAAGTGCCTCAGCATCGTCGCAGCCGCGCCCAGGTCCGCAACCACCCCCGCACGCACCGGCTGCACCACCCGCACATCGGCGACACCTTGCTCCAGCATCTGGCGCGCCTCTGCACCAAACGCGGCCGGCTTATCGCTCTTCGCACTATACGCTATCAGCGCCGGCTCACGGACTACCGTCCCTCCATCCTTCAGCGCCACGTGAACGTTCGCAGTCCCCACATCTATAGCCACTTCACTCAGCCACATCCGTAGCGGCATCTTCTCCTCCACACCGGCAGTCTGGCAAGCGCGTCGAAGCGCAAACCTACTACATTCAGTTTACCACAGCCTTTCCGTCCAAGTAAACGCCCCTCCGCCCTCATTCCCGCATCATCCCGCTTTAGCATCGCTCCCTTTTGTGCTATACTGAGAGCTAACGAACATCCCTGAACACACTCGTGGAGGGACACAATTTGTTCTCCTCCCTCTCGTCGTATCGCCTCGATTTCAAGCTGCTTGGCGCCGTCCTGCTGCTCACCGCAATCGGCCTGGTGATGATCCACAGTGCCGGCCGCGCCCAGTTGCCTGACCAGGCACAGTACCACACACCCAAGGTCATGCTCCAGAGCATCTGGGTCATTCTCGGCCTGATTCTCTTCGTCCTTGTCGGCTCCGTGCATTGCTCCCGGCTCGCCTCCGTCTCATGGCCTGCCTATCTCACGACGCTGGCACTCCTCGTCCTCGTGCTCATCGTCGGCGGCTTCGTCCGCGAGACGCAGCGCTGGCTCAGCGTCGGCCCCATCAACATTCAGCCCGCCGAGCTCGCCAAACTCGGCCTCATACTCATGCTCGCAATGGCATTTGCCTCCCGCGAGGGAGAGCCGGTTGACTTCGAGTTCCTCACCCGCTCACTCCCCTACGCAGTCATCCCCTGTCTCCTCATCATCCTCCAGCCCGACCTCGGCACACCGATCCTCCTCCTCTGCGTCTGGGGGGTTGTCGCCTATGTCGCCGGCGCGCGCATGGCCCATCTCACCGCCTTCTTTCTCGTCTTCATCATGGCCTTCGCAGCCGCCTGGGGTTTCGGCCTCATCAGACCACACCAGAAGCAACGCCTCCTCGCCTTTGCCAGCGCCTCTGCCGACACCAGGGATGAACGCTGGCAGTTGGACCAGTCGCTCATCGCCATAGGCTCCGGGCATCTCACCGGCCAGGGCCTCTACCGCGGCGGCCAGAGCCAGCTCTCATTCGTACCCGACCAGGAAACCGATTTCATCTTCAGCGTCGTCGGAGAAGAACTCGGGTTCCTCGGCGCCGCCACCGTCATCCTCCTCTTCGCGATCCTCCTCTGGCGCTCCCTGGCAATCTGCGCCGACGCCAGGACGCTCTACGCACAGCTCGCCGCCGCCGGCATAGCAGCCGTCTTCTTCCTCCACATCACGGCCAATATCGGCATGACCCTTGGCATGATGCCTGTCAAGGGCCTCCCACTCCCCTTTGTCAGCTACGGCGGCAGCGCCATACTCACCAACTTCATCGCCCTCGGCATCCTCCAATCCATCTATCGCGACAGCCAGAGCGCCATCAGCTTCGAGTGACTCTCGTGCCAATATCTCAGCACCACCCGGATGGTACCCAATGACTGATTTCTTCCAGGCTCCCTGGCACCGCATCGGCTGGCAGGGAATCGAGCTGACCGTACCCGACGAATGGAACATCGCCGGCATCGGCGGTGGCCGCGACGAAGGCTATCTCCGCCTCGAGGATGCCGAACTCCCCCGCGTCGAAGTCAAGTGGGCCGACGCCTCCGGCTTCGTGGACATTGACAAAATGGTGGACGGCTATCTCCAGAAGCTCCGCAAAGACAGGAAAGTCGCCAGAGACATCCAGATTGACAAAAAAGCCCGAGTCGTCTCAAAGCGCAGAATGAACAAAAAGGCCCTCCAGTGCTTCACATGGAGCGCCGGCCTCAACGGCTACGGTGCCGCCTGGTATTGCCCCGAGGCTTCCCGCACCGTCATTACCCAGATTACCACCAAGCCCGAGGAGAAGGGCCCCCAACTCGCCGAGCGCGTCATCTCCAGTATCCAGGATTACGCCCAAGGCGACTGGATCCGCTGGGCCTCTTATGGCTTCGACGTCCAGACCCCCATAGGCTTCAAGCTCACCGCACACAAGATGATGGCCGGCCACATCCAGATGACGCTCAAGCGAGACGTCCTCGCAGACAACGCTCGCAGCATTGTCCTCCAGAACCTCGTCACACCCGAGCAACTCACGCTCAGCCGCTGGGGCATGGCCAATATCACGCTCAAGAAGATGACGCTGCACGAGTGGGCCGAGCAGGAGATGGGCAAGTCACTCAAGCGTATGAAGCCCGACCTCCAGCCCGCGGAGGTCAACGGTCACGAAGCCGTCGCCGTCACGGGCCAGCAACTCTGGGCACACCAGCAGCTTGCACGCATCGTTGCCCGCTTCGCCGATGTCCCCTACGCCGACCGCGTCAGCGGCCTCATCTGGCACTGCCCGGAGGCCAATTCACTCCATGTCGTTCAGATGCTCATTGACATCGGCAGCGAGGACCTCCCGGCCGAGATCGCCGCCAGGTTCATCTGCCATTCACACGAGGACACGGATACCTGACACAACCCGTGCAATCTGCACATGAAGAGGTGACTTGCACAATGACGAGGCTTGTGCCAACCTGCTTACTCGCACTCGCCCTCATCACCTTGCCCGCCTTCCTCCGGGCGGACGAGCCTGACAACGCCCCGGCCGCTGACGATGCGGCGATGACCAAGGCGTGGGAACTGCTCAAGCAGTCACGTCGCCTCATCAACAGCCAGAGCTACGCCGAAGCCGAGCAAAAGCTCCGCGAGGCCCGCGCTATCGCACCCGACTACGCCGAAATCTACACCAACCTCGGCTACCTCTACGAGCTCCAGGACCGCCGCGAGGCCGCGCTCCATGCCTAC
>JAUWOG010000244.1 GCA_030612305.1 Armatimonadota bacterium
CCCTCCCCGCTGTTTCCCGGTCTTCTCGTAGACCATTAAGCTCGGCTGTCCGTCATCGGACAAGAATAGCCATGCCCGCGGCTCCCCGGCCTCATCTACCAGGCGGAATTCCTGCGCTATCACTACCTGCGCTGTGTTCGCTTCCTGAGCATAGGCAATCGCGCCCTTAGGAAGCAACCAATTGCTCAAAACCCCGCCTGCCAGGCCCGATATTGCCAACACGGCTAGCGCCCATTTGAACTGTTTGCTGCTCATCATCTTGCTCCTTGGCGTGCCGCCTGTTTGAGGGTCACTATACCTCAGGTTCTGTCGAACGCCGTGCCGGCACCTTCCCCTCAGCCTTACCTCGGTATCCGCCCCGCAACCACCTTCACGGCCTTCTCGGTGCCTTCGCGGTTGATGACCAGCCCCAGTTCATCGCCGATTTCGTGTCTCAGGATCGCCTCACGCAACTGCTCGCTATTGCTCACTTGTTCCCCGTTGACGGACAGCAGCACATCAGCGCGTGCGACACCCGCGCGGGCGGCCGGGCTCCCCCTCACCACATTCATCACTACCACGCCCTGGTCGGTCGCCAGACCCGCCCATTGCGCAAAGCCCGCGCTATTGGGCATGATATCCCCGATGCCGAGCCACGGCCCGCCGTGGATCAGGAAGTGGCTCATCAGCTTCACTTCATTGATCGGGATCGCGAACCCGATGCCCACCGTCGTCATCTCCCGGTTCGGCGAGAATATCGAGTAGTTGATACCGATTACCTGGCCGGCCAGGTTCACCAGCGGCCCGCCGCTGTTCCCCTGGTTGATCGCCGCATCCGTCTGGATTACATTCCGCTGCTTGTGCGGACCGACCGGCCGCATCCCCTTCGCGCTCACCACGCCCACCGTCACCGTGCCCGTGTAGCCGAACGGATTCCCCATCGCCACGACCCATTCCCCGACTCGCACCGCCTCACTGTCACCGAATTCCAGCGCCGTCAGGTCCGCGGGCGGCTCGACGGGTTCCACCACCGCCACATCCGACTCGACCTCAGCTCCGACTATGCGCCCCTTCAACCTCCGGCCCCCGGTCAGCTCGATGGCGATCTCATCCGCCCCGGCCACAACATGCGCATTGGTCAGTATCAGCTTCCGCCCCTCGTAGCTGAATATGAACCCGGAGCCGAGACCTTCCTGCGGCATCGTCCCCATCATGTATTCCCACATGTTGCGCGGCTGCCGCGTGCTGCGCGTCTCGATCCGCACCACTGCCGCCTCCGCCTTCGCCACGGCATCGGCGATCGCATCCGTATCGGTCTTTATCTGCACCGTCGCGTGCTCGGGCACATGCGCGGCGTGGTCGCTGTCGTTGTCACCGCCCTGGCCGGCCACGCGCCCGTAGATGGACGCGCCCAAGAAGCCGCCCGCCGCACCCACTATCAGCGCGCCGATCAGCACCACCACACTACTCATCGCTCGTGGATTGCCCATCTCCCTCTTCTCCTTACTGCGAGCCACCGGCCCGCTTCCCCTACAGTTGCTTCATGACATTAGCCATCTCGATGGCCGTCATACCCGCCTCGAAGCCGCGGTTCGGCATCCGCGTGCCGGCGCGCTCGATGGCATCCTCGAGCGTCTCGGCGGTCACGACTCCGAAGACGACCGGCACTCCCGTATCCATGCCGACCCGCGCCAGGCCTTTGGCGGCTTCCCCGGCCACAAAGTCGAAGTGCGGCGTCGCGCCCCGGATCACTGCGCCTATCGCTATCACCGCATTATACTCCCCACTCGCGGCCATCTTCTGCGCCGCCAGCGGTAGCTCGAAGGCCCCCGGCACCCACACGATGCTGATGTCCTCTTCGCCGGTGCCGTGCCGAACCAGCGCATCCAGCGCCCCGTCCTTCAGCTTGCTGGTGATGAACTCATTGAACCGGCTCACCACGATCCCGAACTTCAGACCCTTCCCCTGCAGATCGCCCTGAATCTCAGCTGTCATGCCTCTGACCTCTTTTCTATCTTCAGAATCCCGCTATTCTTCTGGCGACGCCTCTTCGCTGCATCCGCCCTCACTCTCATCATCCAGCAGATGCCCCATCTTTTCCTTCTTCGTCCGCAGGTACTCCGCGCTATACGGTGTCGCCGGTGCCTGCAGCGGCACGCGCTCGACTACCACCAGACCGTAACCGTCCATCGCCGCGTACTTGGCCGGATTGTTCGTCATCAGCCGCATCTTGCGGATCCCCAGGTCCGCAAGCACCTGCGCACCGAGCCCATAGTCCCGCATGTCCGGCGCGAAGCCCAGCGCCTCATTCGCCTCCACCGTATCATACCCGTTCTCTTGCAGATGATACGCCTTGATCTTGTTCGCGAGTCCGATGCCGCGCCCCTCCTGGCTCGGGATATAGATCACCACTCCGCAGCCTTCCTCCTCGATCGCCTCCAGCGCCGCGTGAAGCTGCCACCCGCAGTCGCATTTCAGCGAACCCAGCACATCCCCCGTCACGCAGCCCGAATGTACTCGCACCAGCGGCGCTTCACAACTCGCCAGGTCCCCCTTCACCACCGCGAAATAGATCGTCCCATCTATATCCGATCTGTAGATGACGGCCTCAAAATCCCCGTAGCGTGTCGGCAGGTGTGACGACGCCTCCCGCTGCATGAGTCGCTCCGTCCGCCGCCGCAGCCGGATGATATCGGCAACCGTCACGATTGCCAGGCCCTCTTCGGCGGCAAGCTCATCCAGCGCCTCCTTCCCTGCGGCTCTCCCGTCTTGATTCAGAATATGACACAACATGCCGGCCGGATACAGCCCTGCCAGCCGCGCCAGATCAACCGCCGCCTCCGTGTGCCCGACTCGCGCAAGCGTCCCACCCTTACGCGCACGTATCGGGAACACATGCCCCGGACGCACCAGCTCCTCCGGACGCGTATCCTCGGCTGTCAGCAGTTGGATAGTGTGCGCCCGGCCGGCAGCCGTATCACCCGACTCAATCCCCTCTGCCGCATCAACCGACACCGCAAACGCCGGACCCGGTCGACTCTGCTGCGCCGGACCGCCACCATAGCCCGCTGCCATCGGCGGCAGTGCCAGCTCATCCAGCCGCTCGCTCGTCATCGCCACACACAGCATCGCGCGGCCCTTAGTCATCATGTAGTTGACCGACGCCGCCTCTGCGAACTGCGCTCCCATAATCAGATCGCCCGTGGCCCCGTGCTCCGTCTCGTCAACCACGATCACCATCTTGCCGGCTTCGATATCCAGTAACGCCTGGTTCATGTCATTTGCCATCATTCATCACTCAGCTCATGAATCCGTTGTCGCGCAGAAAGTCCTCGGTGATCCCACTACTCACAGCCCCAGCCACACCTGCCGCCGGCATCTTCCGCACGTACTTGGCCAGAATATCAACCTCAACATTCACCTCATCGCCGCTCCTCATCTCCCCCAGCGTCGTATGAGCCATCGTGTGCGGGATGATAGCCACCGAGAAGCCGCCGGCCTTCGCCTTCGTCACGGTGAGACTTATCCCGTCAACTGCGATGCTCCCCTTCTCTACCACATACACCATCTGCTCAGCCAGAATCTCGAAGCTGAAAAACACAGTCTCGCCTTGTCGCTGCTGCCCCGTGCAGACGCCCACACAGTCAACATGCCCCTGCACGAAATGCCCGCCGAGACGGTCAGTCGGCCTCAGCGCCGCCTCCAGATTCACGCGCGCTCCCACACGCCAGCCGCTCAGCGTCGTCCGCTGCATCGTCTCTCCACCCGCATGGGTTTCGAAGCTCTCGCCGGCGACCCGCTCAATCGTCAGACACACGCCGTTGCAGGCGATGCTGTCACCGACCGTCGAACTGGCTACAATCTCCGGCGCATGAATCACCAACTGCACGCCGCCTCCGCGCCGCCTCGTCCGCTGCACCTCGCCGACTTCCTCTATCAGCCCTGTGAACATATCCGCCCTCGTACCATCATATCCGCCCCGCCAGCCGTTGCCGGTTGTCTTTCCGAAATCCCCGAAATAGCTTGCCTATCCCGAACGCGTAGGTCGGCCTGACCGTGGCGCCGTTTGCCACGGTCAGGTGAGAACGCGGCTTGTCGCGGTCTCAGCTTCCAGCCCGACTCCGTTTCTTCGCATAACCCGCTCCATCTCCCCATCCACGGCCTGCCTCACCAACCTTGCCAGGTGTCTGATTTCACTAACGAACAATTCGCCCCCGCATCATCATATCCGCCCCGACGCGGCGCGTCTCGACTATCTCCACCTTCGCCGCCTCGCCCAGAGCGCTGATGCCGATGTCCGCCACCGGCCCGGGCCCCATTCCCAGCAGCTTCGGCGCGACGAAGAAGACCACCTCGTCCACCAGGCCTTCCCGCATGAGCGCCCCGGCCAGCGTCCGGCCGCCTTCGCACAGCACGCTCATCCCCTCCCGCGCACCCAGCCGCCGCAACAGCTCCCGCAGATCCACCCGGCCGTCCTTCTCACCGACGCACAGCACCTCCGCCCGGTTCGCCTCCAGCGCCTCGATATTCGCCGCCTCCGCCCCCTCACAGCACGCCACCAGACACGCCGTCCCATCCTCCCGCTGCAGCGCGCTTGCCGTCACTGGCGTCCGCGCGTGGCTGTCAACTATCAGCGCATCCGAGCGGTGCCAGTCACCCGCCAGGCGCGTCGTCAGGCGCGGATCATCGGCCAGCACCGTCCCCACGCCCACCATCACCACCTGCACCTGACTCCGCATCCTCTGCACGACTTGCCGCGCCTCCGAGCCTGTAATCCACTGCGACTCGCCGCTATCGGTGGCCACTCTGCCGTCGAGTGTCATCGCCATCTTCAGCGTGACATGCGGCAAGCCGGTCCTCTTATGCTTGAAGTACGCGCGGTTCAACTCCGCCGCACTCCTGCTCAGCGGCCCGAGGAAGACCTCGCAGCCACCTTCTGCAAGCGCTTGGTGCCC
>JAUWOG010000205.1 GCA_030612305.1 Armatimonadota bacterium
GACACACAGTAACACCGAAGCGGGCCACTCATAGTGAGCAGCCCGCATTTGTGTTCTGTGAAATGCCCGTCAGGTCTTACTTGCTGCGGCGGCGTTTCAGCCAGAGCCCGCCGAGGCCGAGTGCGAACAGCGCCAGCGTGGCCGGCTCGGGCGCATAGCCCTTTTGCTTCAGCACGAAGTCGTCGTCCTGCGTATCGCCGTCATCGAGGAAGACGGCCCAGGAGAACGTGGCCGGGTTGCCGATGGCAGCGCCGTAAAGGCCCCATTCGACGCCATACCCGCCGGCGGTGTTGCGGGAGACAAGATACCAACCCGCATTAAACGGCTGCAAGTTCCAACTGGTGGTGCCGGCATTCCACTTGTAGAAGCCGTAGTTGTCGGCCATGTTGCTGCCGTAGTTGAGGTTGGCCAGCGTATCGGCCTTCAGGTCGAAGCGGAAGAAGTAGTCACTGCCGGTTGAGCCGTGGAAGGTCGTGCCGGTGGCGTTATTGTTGTCTGCGTCAATCATCAGGTCAACGAAGTTGCCCGGATCGTTGGCCACCAAGGGGGCATAGGTCTCCATGTTGAAGAAGGTCAGTCCGGAACCGGGGTCCCAGAGGTTGCGCGTGTAGTGGATGTCGTAGTCGTCACTGATACCAAGTTCGTTCTGGTCCCAGCCCACAGTCGTTTGGGGAAGTGACCAGGACGCATCAGTCAAGTCGCCGTCCACCGAAATCAAGGCGGCTCCGGCGAACGTCACTGACAACAGCGCTACGGCCAATACTATGAGACCAGTTCTTGCCCTAAACATAGCGAATCCTCTCCCACACCCCTATCTTTCCTCAGCCCAGAAACCTGCCTTGCAGACATTCGCTGCAAAACTAGTTGAGTTACAATAGCACGCCGCGCACAACGAGTCAAGACCCAATCTCCAGTTTCCTTGCTGTTTCGCAGCATTCTTACCTACATGTTACAAAACGTCCTGCGGGCACTGCAGTGCCTCTGCGAGTTGTGCCAGGAAGCGGGCGCCGTCCGCGCCGTCCACCGAACGGTGATCGATGGTCAGTGACGCCCACATCGTGTTCCTGACAACGATCTCACCGTTCTCCACGATCGGCCGCGGCATGATCGAGCCGACTGCGAGAATGCCCGTCTGCGGCGGCGAGATGATGGCATCGAAGACATCAATGCCGGTGGGGCCGATATTGGAGAGCGTGAAGCCGGCGCCCATCTGGAGAGTCGCGCGGAGCCGGCCGCGGCGAGCAAGCGCGACTAGCTCGGCTGTTTCGCCGGCTATCTCGGCCAGTGACTTCGTGTCGGCGTTCAGCACCGTCGGCAGCATGACACCGTCCTCAGTGTCCACTGCGAAGCCGACGTTGATGTTCCTCAGCAGCTTGAGGCCGGCCTCATCCCACCACGCGTTGAGGCGCGGAAAATCCCGCAGCGTCACCGCCACCACCTTGAGCAGGATGTCGTTGTACGTCGGTATCACATCGCCGCCGGACTCCTTCAGTCCGCTCCGCAACTCCATCAGCGCGTCCGTGACAACCAGCTTCTGCACGCGGAACTGCGGCGCCTCATTGACGCTCTGCAACGTCCGGTCACCGATCGCCTTGCGCGTCCTGGTGTGCTCGACAAGTTCGTACTCCTGCTCGTCAGGGCGCTTGCTCGCAGTCATAGAGTATCTCGTCCTCTCGTGTCATCCTCCGCACCGGCAAATCGAGATGCCGGGCTCTGACTACATGTCCGTCTTGCGAATGGCGCGGCCATGATTCTCGGCCGTCGTCTCACCGTCCTTGACGGCGAACTTGCCGTTCACGATGACGTGGGGGATGCCCTCCGGGTACTGATGCGGATCGCCGAAGGTGGCGATATCCTGGACCGGCGCCGGATCGAAGACGACGACATCGGCGACGAGGCCTTCTTCGAGCAGGCCGCGGTCGGTGAGCCCGAAGTGCTCGGCGATCATGCCGGTCATCTTATGCACGGCCTCGGGCAGCGTGACGGCCTGCTCCTCCCGGCAGTACTTCGCCAACATGCGCGGGAACGTCCCGTAGCTGCGCGGATGGGTGAAGATGGACTTGTCGGCCTCCTGGTGACTGTCAGAGCCGACGCACACGAGTGGATGGGCGAGGATGCGCTTGATATTGTCCTCGGACATGGCGAGGCCGATGGCGGAGATTTTGCCCATCTCCTCAAGGCGGACGCCGACCTCGAGGAGGTCGCAGTCCCACTGCTCGGCCAGTTGCGCGGGGGTCTTGTTCTCGACCTCAGGTCGCGGCTCGCCCATCGAGCAGAAGAGAAGCGTCTCCGCTCCGCCCCGCTCTTCCCACATCTTGTCGAGTTCCTCGTAGATGATCTCTTCGACATCGGGGTCGTGCAGGTTCTCCCAGCTTCCGCGCTCCTGCTTTATCTGGTAGGCCACACTGGGCAGCGCATTGGTCGAGCCGCCGGCCCACGCGCAGTAGGTATAGCGGTCGGCGCGCACCGTCACGCCGCGGTCCACGGCGTCTTCCATGAGGTGAAACACCGAGTCGAGCTTATTCCAGTTGGGTGGGTTCATCGTCTTCAGGTGTGAAATCTCGATGCGGATGTCGGCATGTTGGGCCAGCTCGACAATCTCGGCGATGGCCTGCAGCAGATGCTTGTCCTCGGAGCGGATGTGGGAGGCGTAGAGTCCCCCCATCTCGCCGGCCGGCCGGGCAAACGCGAAAAGCTCATCACTGATGGCGTAGTTGCTCATGTAGCCGGCAGTGACACCAAAGGCGCCCTCCTCCATGCCCCTGACGACAAGCTTCTGCATCTCCTTGAGCTGCCAGGGGTCCAGGAACTGAGCCTGGTCATCCCCAAACAGCTCCCGGCGCAGCGTGTTGTGCCCGATGAGCATGATGTAGTTCTGCTTCATGCCGAGCCGGTCCACCTTGTCGAAGTGCTCGCCGACGGGCCAGCCGGACTTGCCGCAATTGCCGCCGACGACGGTCGTGAGGCCCTGGCGGACGAGGTTGTCCTCGTGCATGATGTCATTGTCTATGTTGACATGCACGTGGGTATGCGCATCAATGAAGCCGGGGGCAACGACCATATTCGAGGCGTCTATGACCTGGGCGGCGGTGGCGTTTTCAAGTTCACCGATGGCCTCGATTTTCCCATACTTGACCCCTACATTGGCTTGATAGCCCTGTTGGCCGGTGCCGTCAACGACCGTACCATTGCCGATGAGAATGTCGAAATCCATGCTGAAAGCCTCCGTTGGTTCTTGTAGCAGCGAGCGTACGCTGGAGTTGACATATCGTCACAGCCGGTTGGCAGGCTAGACAATTCTACGTCTGCACGGATGGTACCTCTTCGGGGTTCGTGCTATCGCTCGGCTGCCGGCCGGGGAATGCGGATGCGCGAGGCGAAGATGCACATGAGTATGGCGATCCCTGCCGCGCCGACGAAGACCCACTCGTGACCGTAGGTCATCCAGACGTAGCCGCCGAGAGCCGGCACTGACATGCCCATGACGTGGTCGAGCGTCACGCCCATGCTCACTGACGCAGGGATGTGGTCGGGGTCGGTGACGATCTTCGACACGTACGTCGAGCGCGCCATCCCGACGGAGAAGAGCAGGTAGTCCAGTATGTAGCAGGCAAAGGTAAGCCAGAGACCGATGACGCCCCAGTGATACGCGAAACCGTAAACCATACAGACGCCGATGATGACGACGGCATCAACCATGAGCACGGCGCGCTCGCCGAAGCGGTCAATCAGCTTGCCGACGGTGGGGATGAAGAGCAGGCTGCAGAGCGCGGAGACAATCCAGAGCTTGGCGAAGGTGGCCGGCGGCTGGCCGAAGATGCGCACCAGCACCCAGGGCGCGAAGGTGATGAATATCTGCTTGCGGGCCCCGAAGAGCGCGGAGAGCACATAGTAGAGCGAGTAGCGGCGGCGGATGATGAGGCGGGAGCGTTCTGTCTGCATCCCGACATTGCGAATGCGCATGAACAGCACCGCGCCGATGAGACCGAAGAGCGCGCCACAGGGGAAGACGAGCCAGTATGCCGGCATCGGCTGCCCTGCCAGCGTGAGTTGCTGCGAGGGGACCTTGAAGACGTCGGTGATGAGCCACACTGCGCCGGCCCCGAGTATCGCCCCGAACGCACCGAAGGTACGCACCTGGCCTAGCTTTCTGCCACGCTGGCTCTCATCGCCCAGACTCATGCCCACCGACTCGCGCACCGGCATGATCAGATGATTCCCGATGCTCCAGACAAACATGAAGAGAATCATGATGGGCCAGCCGACACCCACGTCCTCGATGAACCCGACGCCGCCGAGACCCAGCAGACCGATGCCGGTGCAGAACAGCGCAATGCCACCGACACGCGTCTCGGGGAGGAACACGAGCAGTCCGGCGAAGAGCGTCACGAGCAGGCCGGGCATCTCGCGGGGGAACTCAAGCAGCCCGCGCGTGCCGGCGGAGATGTCATAGGTGTCGGCCAGGAAGTTGTTGAAGGTAGTGTGAAAGACGCCGCCCTGCGCACCGGTAAAGGCCAGCGCCAGGAGAAACACAAGTACCTGCGGGCTGACGGACTTGAGACGCCGGCGCATCTGGGAAATGCTCATGGGGAAGCTTTCTCGGGTGCGCATTCGCACCCAACTACTCCGGCGCATTATAGTAGCCCCGCCGGCAGCAGTCAATCAGGCACACGAGGAACGCGGCGGATCTCTGCAGATGCGGCAAAGGGGATTCCATACAGGTATAGGAAGCTACAATGGAGAACTACATACGGGAGACGCAAGGAGAGTCCGGGGCCGGCTTGAAGCGTTGAGGCTATGGCCTCGAAAGGGAGGCAGGGCAGATGACTTCACGAGAACGGGTACTGATGGCGCTGAATCACGAAGAGGCGGATCGCGTGCCAATTCACGATTCCCCCTGGGTGTCCACCATCGAACGCTGGCACGAGGAGGGCCTCCCGCACGACCCTCCGGCGGCTGAGTACTTCGACTTCGAGATCGTGACCTTCGGCGCGGATACCTCACCACGCTTCCCGGTCAAGGTAATCGAGGAGAATGACGAATACATCATCTGCACGACTTCTGCCGGTGGATTGCGGCGGGATCGCAAGGACTACGCCAGCACCCCTGAGATCATTGATTACCCCTGCAAGAGCCGGGATGACTGGGAGAGGATCAAGGCGCGACTTGCCCCGGACGCCAGCCGGATTGACTGGGACGGCGGGTGGCTCCGCGGCTCAGCCGAGGACGAACGGAGCGACGAGTCGGTGCTGGAG
>JAUWOG010000273.1 GCA_030612305.1 Armatimonadota bacterium
GTCTGGTGGTTGCGGTGCCGAAGGACCCGGACATATACATATATGTGAGCAGCGACGACGGAGAGACGTGGGCGCTGGAGAGTACGGTGGAGATGGGTTGAGCCGCAGGGGGAGATGCAATAGGGCTTACGAAGAGGAAGCGCAGGCCCCGAGGGTGTGGTTGAGCTGAGTTCGGCTTTTCGCTGAGCCGGTCAGTCACAGGTGTTACGTGTTTCAGGCCGGACGTAGTAGAGAGTCCAGTCGCCGGTCCAGTCCCTGGCTTCGAGGCGGTCGTTCTTGATTGAGATGTCCCCCTGGCCCAGGAAGCCGCTCTCGATTACCCAAGTGCCGATGAGGGGGTCGAAGGACCATGTGCCGCCTGCTTGCTGCTCGTTCTGGCCGCAGTACTTACTGAATGCGTCATAGGTGCCATCGTCGTTGAATACCAGGTGGACATACTCGAGGGGAAGCAGGTCAGCGAGGGTGTACTCGTCGCCGTCCGGGTCCATACCGCCGGAATACCACCATCCGCCGAGGATTGCATCGCGGCCCGGCCCGGCGCGGTCGCATGTGTTGGTGGTCTCGGTTGTCACGTAGTAGAGGGTCCACTCCCTGGTGAAGTCCTTAGCTTCGAGGCGGTTGTTGCGGAGGAATAGTACCTGCTCACCGAATATGCCGCTGGTGCTCCGGAACTGCTGGGTGGCGGCGTCGAACTCCCAGGTGCCCTCGTCGGTCGTCTCGTCACTGTCGCAATACTTGAATGCTGCGGTGTAGGTGCCGTCGCCTCGGAATGTGAACTTGAAATACTGGAAGTATGGCAGGTCCGCAAGTGCGTACTCCTCGCCGTCCGGGTTCAGGCCCCCTGAGTACCACCACACGCCGACGATTTCATTGCCGCTGAATACGAGAGCAAGCGTGCCTGAGGAGCCGTGACATCCGGCGAGCAGCGGGATCAGACATGCCAGAATGAGGATCACTGCTACGAACAGTAAGATGTCTCTGTGTCGCATTTGGGGATTACCCTCCATTGATGTGATGCCTGCGGGTCGGGCCGATTTCCTGCCCGCCCGGAACGGCACGGTGCGTAAGACGGTCGTACTGAGCGGACTGTTCCCCACCGGCCGTCGGGAGACCTGCCTGCGGGTGAAGGGAAGGCGCGGCAGCGGTGATACTCTACCAGGAATCGTGCATCTCGTACGGGAAGAACGTCTCAAGTCGGGTTTGACAAGGCCGATGTACTGTGTATAATAGTAGTAGTAGTAATAGTAGTAGTGGTGGTGGCGGAGGGTACAGCAGCAGGTCGTAGGAGAAACCACATGAAGCACAGACTCGACATAGAGAAGGCTGTCGAGGCGCTCTTGTATGTGACGAACAGAGTACGGGATATGTACAAGGCTCTGAAGGTCCTGTACTTCGCAGACAAGCAGCACTTAGCAAGCTACGGAAGACTCATCTATGGCGATAGCTACGTAGCCATGCGACATGGACCCGTGCCAAGCGCTGCTTACGACCTTCTCAAAGACGCAAGAGGAAATGGCCTTTTCCGAGGTGCGACGAAAGCCAATACATGCTTCACCATCGAAGGGCACGACGTGGTCCCGCAGCGGGAAGCGAATCTGGATTTATTGAGTGACTCCGACCGTGAGTGCATTGACGCAGCCATCAGCCAATATGGCGAACTACCGTTTGCGGAACTCAGGACACTAAGTCACAAGGAGCCTGCTTTCCAGGGCTCCGACGAGAACGACTTCATACCCATCGAATCCATCGTGGCGTCACTACCCGACTCCGATCTGCTACTGAGCTACATGAGGGACGACTGACCCGCATGGGGAGGCTGGGGAACCATTTCCCGGACGACCAGAAGCGGGAATACGCCAGAGCATCGTTGGTAGCCGGGCAGGTCTTCTACCTGTGGTGCGACTTCACCACCACCCCCAAAGACAAATATGTGGTCCTGGTTTGTCCAGATACGGAGTCACCCCTGTTTTTCGTGGTCAATTCCTCAGTTCATCCCTTTGTCGCGCGCAAGCCTGACGTAGCCGAGTGCCAGGTGGAACTCAGGGCCTGTGACTACGACTTCCTTCACCATGACTCCTTCCTCAATTGCGCCGAAGTCATAGACTGCTTCAGCGAGGCTGAGCTAGTAGGTCAGTTGCAGGCTGGGCTTGATAGAATCAAAGGCAGACTGAACGATGCCACGGCGAAGTGCGTAATCAAAGTTGTGCAGAACGCAAGAACCATCAGCCCGAGGCACAAGAAGGCAATAAGAAGCGCCTTGAGTTCCGCAATGAAGCGTCCCCTAAATGGTTGAACTCCAATAGTACTCATCCGGCGCAAGCCTCTTTGCGAAGATACCCCCGAGCAGAAGCCTGCATCCTATCTGAGAATGTGCGTCGCGGTCTGCTGGGTTTCGCAGGCCGTTTTGCGGCGGTGTCGGGCGTCAAGTCAGCACGGCAATGAAGAGATAACGGGCATGGAAGGGATTTGCCGGCGGGTGCGGAAGGTACCGTGCGCACCAGCCCGGAGGGCGCTGGCAGCTCTCCGGCAAATCCTGATGAAGCAGAGGAGTCGCCATGCCGATAAAGATAGCCATCATCGGAGCCGGAAGTGTAGGCTTTACGCGGAGAGCCGTGCAGGATGTGCTGTGCGTTCCTGAGTTGCAGGACACAGAGTTCGCGTTCATGGACATCAATGAGAGCAGTGTCGGGATAACTGAGAAGCTGTGTTCGCGTGACATCGAAGCTGCCGGGCTGGATGCAATTGTGAGGGTGCATCCGGACCGGCGTGAGGCGCTGAAGGGTGCCGACTATGTCTTTTCGTTCATTCGCGGGGGGGATATTGAGGCGCTGAGGAACGATACTGAGATTCCGCTGAAGTACGGGGTGGACCAGTGCATCGCTGATACGCTGGCTCCGGGTGGAATCATGTACGGGCAGCGGACGATACCGATCCTGCTCTCGATCTGCAAGGACATAAGCGAGGTGAGCAAGCCGGACTGCATGTTCATCAGCCACTCGAACCCGATGGCGATGAATACCTGGGCGTGCAACAAGTATGGGTATGGCGTGAAGTACGTGGGGTTGTGCCATGGCGTCGAGCACGGCTTCGGGCAGATATGTACGGCGCTGGGTCTGCCGAAGGAGGAAGTGAGCTACGTCTGCGCCGGTGTCAATCACCAAACGTGGTTCATCCGCGTTGCGCACAAAGGTCGCGATGTCACCGGCGAGGTTCTGGAGGCTTTTGAGAAGGATGAGCAGCTTGCCAAGAACGAGAAGCTGCGGATAGACATGCTGCGGCGGTTCGGCTACTACAGCACGGAGAGCAACGGGCATTTGAGCGAGTATGTGCAGTGGTACCGGAAGCGGCCGATGGAGATGGCGCAGTGGACGAACTCGGAGGAGAGCTGGTCCACGGGTGAGACCGGCGGGTACCTGCGGGCGATGCTGGAACGCGCCGACTGGTACGAAGAGGAAGTTCCGAAGTGGCTGGAAGGCCCGACGCGGACGTTCAATGCGGAGGAGCGCAGCCCGGAGCATACGTCGTTCATCATCGAGGCGATCGAGACGGGGCGAGTCTATCGCGGGCATTTCAATGTCATCAACAATGGCTCGATAGCGAACCTGCCGGATGACTGCTGTGTGGAAGTGCCGGGATACGTTGACGGCAACGGGATCAATCCGATTACCGTGGGAGAGCTGCCGATGGGCTGTGCGGCAGTGTGCAGCCAGACGGTGCATACGCAGCGGCTGAGTATGGAAGCAGCGGTGCATGGGAATGAGACGTGGCTGCGGCAGGCGATGATGATGGACCCGCTGACGGGCGCGGTCTGTACGCCGCCGGAGGTCTGGCAGATGGTTGATGAGCTGCTGGTGGCCGAGGAGCAGTGGCTGCCGCAGTATGAGGCAAGCGTGTTCGAGGCGGCCCGCAAGCGCCTGGCTGAGGACTATATCGAGCCGGGCGGGCCGGAAGCGCCTGCCATCATCCCGCCCAGAAGCCCCGAAGAGATGCGAAAGGCGCGCGAAGACGCCACGAAGCACGTAGGGGAGGAATAGCGGGAGCCCATTCTCTGGCTGTGAACGGAGGAGTGTGCTGCAGACCGTCCAGAGGGCGGTCTGTAGTCGTTTGTGGCGGCGGTGGAGAGGAGAAGGAGGAGAAACGCTGTGGCGCGACCAAAGGATAGAGGCTGGGGAATGGGGAGAATGTGGCTGGATGAGGACACGGACGGCGGCATAAGCGATGACCAGCGCCGGGCACAGATGCTGCAGGAGGAGTTCATGGCGGGCGAGAGTTCGAACGATGCCTATAACGAATATGGCTATGTCAGAGCCCTAATTGATTTGGGTGATGAGGAACAGACCACTGTGTACTTCTTCCGGACGAGGTAGGGCAACGGGTGGAGGCAGACGGATCGGACGGGGTTGGAAGTGAAGAGCCGGCGAAGAAGCAGCGGAAGGAAATTGTGATGAGCGGACGAGTGGCTTGCGTGTTGGTGGCTTCATGGCTGGCATGTGTGGCGGCGACCGGGGCAGAGATAACACTGCAGGTACACAACCCGAGCGACACGGCGCGGGGTGATGCGGTTGTGGTCGCGGCGGCCGCGGTGCTGGGCCCGGGCGTCACTGCGGGAGCGTTCACCGGCACTCTGGCTGATGGGACGACAATGCCCGTCCAGGTTGATGATCTGGAT
>JAUWOG010000365.1 GCA_030612305.1 Armatimonadota bacterium
GAGGTTGGCGTCTTCTTCGTCCTCTTCACTGCCGTCGCGCGATTCCTCAAGCGTGGCCATGTAGTGGTCATGGCTCAGCAGCGAGTCGAACTCCTTGGCGTCGGTTGCCTTGATTGCGATGAGCCACCCCTGCACGTACGGGTCCTCGTTGAGGATTTCCGGCGCGTCGAGGAGTTCCTCATTCACCTGCGTCACCTCGCCGCTGAGCGGGGAAACCAGGTCCTCAACAGCCTTCGCCGACTCAACGCTCCCCAATCCCTCCTCGACAACAATTGCCGCAGCGACGTCGGGCAATTCAATGAAGATGATATCCCCCAACTGATCAGCCGCGAATTGCGTGATACCGATGAACACTTCATCTCCGTCTCTCTTCGCCCACGTGTGAGCCTCAGAAAAACGATAGTCCGAGAAATCCATTGCTCCAGTACCTCCTTGATCTATCGCCGTAGTACTGTCTCAGTTCGCGCCCTGCGACTTCGCACCGCCACATCGCCTGTCGGCGTCATTCGCGCGCACGTGCTCTCATGAATGACACCTGCTCGTGGAACTCCGGGGCGCGGCGCGGAAATCATAGCACACTCGCACCCCCAAGACAACACGCCCTCAACTGCGCCATCCTGCCAACACCACGCCGCCACCCGCGACCAATATTAGGAAAACACGCGCCATCTGTCAAGTCACAATGTCGTTCTCGACCCGACTGCTGATTCCAAATCCCTTCGAGTCCCGCATCTGTGCAGGTATCGGCGCTGCAAACGGAGAACCTTATTCACAGACACAACACGGAGGTGGAGAGATGAATATCGGTATCATCGGCGGTTCCGGTTTTTACAGATTCGAGATGGAAGATGCCCAGATGGCCCAGGTCCCGCTCGTCCAGCGTACCGCCTACGGCGAGGTGGATCTCTTCGCCGCGGAGGTCGGAGAGAATCTCGTTTACTTCCTCCCGCGTCACGGTGTCGGCCACACTGTGCCGCCTCACGGTATCAACTACCGCGCCAACATCATGGCCCTCCACGAACTCGGCTGCAGCGACGTTATCGCCACCAACGCCGTCGGCAGCCTCAAGCTGATGCTCCATCCCGGCGACTTCGTCATCCCGCACGACTACATTGATATGACCCGCAACCGCGACGTGACATTCCTCGATGACACCAGCGACGAAGTCGTCCACATTGACCAGACCCAGCCATACAACCCGTATCTGCGCGAGGTGCTCATCAGCGCAGGCGCCGGAATGGACGTCCAGATCCACCCGAGCGCCGTGTACATCTGCACCGAAGGGCCGCGCTTCGAGACCTCCGCCGAGATCAGTATGTTCGCGCAATGGGGCGCAGACGTCGTCGGCATGACCGGCATCCCCGAAGTCGTCCTCGCAAACGAGCTCAAGATGCGCTACGCGAGTCTCTGTGTGGTCACCAACTACGCCGCCGGCGTCACCGACAAGGTCGTCATGGATGCCGATGTCCAAGCCGTCATGGCCGAGAGCATCGGCAGCCTCCGGGCAATCGTGATGGCCCTCATCAACCGCATCCCGGCATGACCTGAACTTGACAGAGTCAGCGGCGACATGGTGCGCGAAGCAAGCCCGAGACTGCTAGGGCCCAGAAGGCCCGTAGCGCCGTTTTGCGGCTTCCGGGCGAGGCCCTCTGCGCCACACCCCCACAGTTGGAGAGCCACTGTCGCTGCGGGCCTCGCTCGCTTCACGCACGGGGCAATCCGCTTGAGGGGAGCGGTCAGACGTTGCCAGTACCAGAAGAAGGAGGCCCCGCAAAACCTCGGCAGGCACTGTGTCCGTGGGCTTCGTGACCGCAGGGGGGTTTGAGGGTAGGGGAGAGGACCTTATTCCCCACCGTCAGCATGAAAGTTGTACAAGCCTACCTCAGCCCCTGAGGCTGTGGGGCTCCAGCCCTCGGGGACAAGCGCTCAGAGGAGTTATTTGCCCGCAAGTAGCGGCAAAAGTATGAAGAGTGCGTCTATCTGGACAAGTTGTCGTCAGTGCTGAGATGCGGCGCAAATGCACCTCGCTCCAGTGGTTGCTGCCTGCCGCAGCATGGCCTGTCGGCATACATCCGGCGGAAGGCTGCCTTACGAGTAAGCAGCCCGCGCATCTATCCTGGTGGCACTTTGTTGCACCGCATAGCTCGACCAGAAGGAGCGAATCTCTGGTGGCATCGGAAGTCCCCGCGTATGCGGGATACATATTTGACCTCGATGGAACGGTGTATCTCGGCGAGGAACTGATCCCCGGAGCCGACGATACGGTGGCCGCGCTTCGTGCGCGTGGCGCGGGGGTCATCTTCGTGTCGAACAAGCCGATCGCAACCGGCCGGAGCTATGCGGAGAAGCTGACGCGACTGCGGATTCCGGCGAATCTGGAGCAAGTGCTGACCAGTCCGATGGCGCTGGCGCACTACATCGCCGCCCATCATGAGGCCCCGCGCGTCCTGGCCCTCGGCGAGGAGCCAGTGCTGAGTGAGCTGCGCGCCATCGGCTGCCGGCTCGTCGAGAGCGCCACGGAGGCCGACATCGTCGTCGTCTCGTGGGATCGGCAGGTGACCTATGCGCGGCTCGATGAGGCGTTCCAGGCGCTGCGGCGCGGCGCACTCTTCTATGTCACGAACCCGGATGTGATCTGCCCGCTGGCGGGCGGCTCCGAGGTCTCCGACGCGGGTGCGATCATGGCCTACATGGAGGCCTGCAGCGGCCGCACACCGGACCACATCGCCGGCAAACCCTCGCCTGCGCTGGCGCACGTGGCAATGGCGCGGATGGGCACGACGCCGGAGCAGACGCTGCTCATCGGCGACCGCCTGGAGACTGACCTGGTCTGCGGAAAGAGCGCGGGCTGCGCGACGGCGACGGTGCTGAGCGGCGTCACGGAGGAGGCCGACCTCGCGGCCCTCCCACTGGACCGCCGCCCGGACTATGTGCTCGGCAGCATGGGGGAGCTGATTTAGGCCCGGGGGCGCGACGGCAAGCATCATTCATGTAATGGAGTGGGGAATGCTATGACGGTTACAGATGACAAGGGCCTATGGAACGCGTTCTGCGAGTGCCTTTGCGAAAGCGTGGCGGCTATCGAGAAGTGCTACTTCGAGTTCCCCCGCTACGGGGAGGAGAAGGACACCATTCGCGAGAGGGTGTACTGCTACGAGCTGTATCATCAGCTCCGGTGCCGGCTCGACGGAGTGCTCCCAGACGATTGGCTGCTGCACGGGGAACTGGACAAAAGCGGGCACAAGTATGTGATTGACACGCTGGGGTGCGCTGCGATCCCGGACTTCGTCATCCATAAACCCGGTGAACCTGCGGGTTTCGCAGTCATCGAGGTCAAGCGCGCGGGCCGGAGAGGCGAGCCAGCACCCACGGAAGTCAAGAAGGACTTCGATAAGCTTGTGGGATTCACAGGAGAAGAACTCGGATACCAGCATGCGATTCTCCTGGTCTTCGGTCGCTATGCGAATGAAAGGAGCTACTGCCCGCCCGAAGGCGTGCGTGTGCTCCTTCACGAAGAGCCCGGGAAGCGGCCAATAGGGTGCCCACCGAATGAGGAGAGTGACCGCGCTAAATAGGCTGCAATGACCGAGATGATGACGACTCGGGCTGGAAGCTGCGAAGAGCACAAGCTGAGCTTGTGCTCTTCGCACCTGAGCTTGCTGCGCTGCAGCAAGCTCAGGTCGAGCCACCCATTTATGAATGATGCGTCGTAGTGGAAGCTGGCGGCGAGCCAGCAGATGAATGGGCGAGTAGGGAACAGCGGGAGGCGACGGCAACGAGTCGGGCTGGAAGCCCGACCTACGCGGGGTGGGCGGGGAGGAGAGGCGGCCCCTCCGACGGCGGACGGCAACGGCGCACGGCAACAGCCCGGCGAGGCACAGGTCGGGGATGCTTCGCATCCCATCGCCCTACAAACGGCAACGGCGGGAGGCAACAGCCCGGCGCGGCACAGGTCGGGGATGCTTCGCATCCCATCGCCCGACAGACGGCGACGGCGGACGGC
>JAUWOG010000404.1 GCA_030612305.1 Armatimonadota bacterium
CCTGCTCGTTGATGACGGGGCCGCCGGAGTTGCCTTCGTTCAATGCGGCGTCTATCTGGATGTATTTCTGGCCTTCGATCTCGCGCGCCAGGGCCGAGATGACGCCGCGTGTTACCGAGTGCTCGAGGCCGAGAGGGGCGCCGATAGCCGCCACGTCCTGTCCGGATGTGAGCTTCTCCGAGGAGGCGAACTGCACGACGGGGAGGTTGGTGCGCTCGATTCTGAGCACGCAGAGGTCTCGCTCGATGGAGGTGTGGGCGATGGTCGCGGATAGTTTCTCATCGTTCTGGAGCTTCACCTGCAGCTTCGTCTCATCGGTGCCTTCGATGACGTGGTTGTTGGTGAGTATGAAGCCGCCGGGGGAGACGATGAATCCGGCACCGGACTTGTCGCCGGCGGTAATAGTGACGACTGCGGGATCAACCTGCTTGACCGCCTGGCTGAAGTCGGCCCCGCACAGGGCCGCAGTTGCGAGCAGCAAGGCGACTGCGAGGAGAGTTGTCGCTACGGTATGCGTCCGGGCCATGTTTATCGCCTCCGCGAGGTTGTGGCCTTGCCCGTGCTATCAGTAGCCGGGAGCCAGCGGCCTGTCGTCAAGAGGAAGCCGGTCTGCATTGCGCTGGACCCATGCGACAGCTTCCTCGTTGAGGACGTCAGCGAGGTCATAGTTTTTGTACTGTATCATTTCTCCGATACGCAAGACAAGGTCGGGGAGGGATTCCCCGGGGCTCCAGCCGCCGATACAGACTGCGCCGCCACGCGCCGGGGGCATGATGTTGGGATGGAATACGGGGGTGCGCCAGATGAGGCGCGGCGGGCGTTGCGGGTAGTCGCGGTGGAGATAGATGTCGCAGATGTGCCGCCTGGACAGCTCCGGGTCGCCGTTCTGCGCCACGGCAGCCAGGCCACGGCAGCGGTAGAGCACGCGATAGCGGTCCGGTGGGTCGCCTGCGGGCGCAATCCTGATGAGGTCGGTCGAACTAGCCATCTCGTTGAGCGACATGTAGTCAGACCACAACCTCCGCAGACGCGGATTGCGGGTTCTGTGAGTGGCGATCTTGCGCATCGGACAGCATCCTACGGCCGGAAGTGCGACCTCCGGCGGGTGAGATTCATCTCAGATGACGTTATCTTACCACAGATAGCCGACACCTGACAATGAGAGCGGCGGGGATGGGGGCATCTAGAATCGTGATGCTTTTAGAGGGAGTGAAGCGACGGCCGCTCCTGGAGGCAAGCGGCAACGGCACACGGCTGTGGGCCGGATACTGCGGCGCCGACCCACTCCTGCGGAGTGGGTGCCCGGCGCCTCCGTATTCGGCCCCTCCGGACGACGGACGGCAAACGGCTGTAGCCCAATGGCAAGTGACTAATACCATCACGATTCTAGATGCTGCCGGCGGGGAGAGAAGGTGAGCGGCGGCTGAGTGGCGAAAGGCCGGCGTGTGGCGCTGTGTGCTCTGCGAGCGGGAAGGAACTCCTCGATTGAGGCCTGATCTGGCAGTGGTAGCGCTGGGGTCGTGCCTGGTGGAGATGACACCCCGGGAGACGGGTTGCGACCTGAAAGCGGCGGATGAATACGTGGCCCTGCCGTCGGGGGCCGCGTCGAATTTCGCCATCGCGCTGGCGCGGCTGGGGGTGAGGACAGGCTTCATCACGCGCGTGGGCGACGATGAGCTGGGGCAGTGGCTGTTGGGGAAACTGAACGGCTTCGGGGTGGTCACCGAGGGTCTGGCCGGGAGCGTGGCCGGCCAGCTCACACCGGTTTCGTTCTGCTGGATGGACCGGGCCGGTGAGAAGCGCTTCTACTTCTACCGCTTTGCGGATCACTGCGATCCGATGGGTGCTCTGCAGGCCGATGAATTGAGCGGGGAAACCGTGGGCCGGGGAGAGCTGTTCGATTTCAGTGAGGCGACTGTCCGCAAGCAGCCGCTGCGAGATGTGGCGTTGGAGGCGGCGAAGACCGCGAGGAGCGTGGGATGCAGAGTGGTCTATGCGGTCAACTATCGCCCGAGTTCGTGGGAAGAGCCGGTCGCGGAGATGGTGGGCGTCCAGCATCAGGCCCTCGCGCTGGCGGATATCGCGGTCATGAACCGCGAGGAGGCGCTGCTGCTCACGGGCACGCAGACTCCGACCGAGGCCGTCGCTGCTATCGCTGAGCTGGGGCCAGAACTGATTGCCATCACCGACGGCGGCGAGGGCGCGTACGTCTATGGCGAGGGCGAGTTGAACTTCGTAGCGCCCCGGCGCGTCGAAGTGGCGTATGATATCGGCGCAGGTGATACGTTCCATGCCGGACTGGTGGCGGCATATCTGGCGGGGCTGTCAGCGGAGGGTATCGGACGGATAGCGGCTGATGCAGCGGCGTTGCGGATCAGTCGGTGCGCGGGTATGGAAAGCCTGCCGACATGGGAGGAAGTCCGGGAGCTGTCGGAGGAGAAGCTGTAGCCGCCACAAGAGCAGTAGCATCCTACTATCCCAGTTTGCTGAGGTTGATATCGTTGGTGAGAACACTCGTGCGGACGGCGATTGTCATTGCGTTTGCGGTCGGTGTTGTGTTTGCCCAGGGCCCGCACAATGGCCCGGTCGAGCCGCTGCCGACTGAGCCGGAGTTCCATCCGGCGTACACTCTCGTGCGTGATGATGCGGAAATCCCGGCGGGCGAGCAGGCCGAGGCCCGCGCAGCAGCCGATGAGAGAAGCTATGACAGCGCCGAGCCGGTAGAGCCGCTGCCGGAGGACGACGCGGTGGCGCAGGGCTTCGAGCTGGCGACCTGGGAGGGCGACGTCGAGGAGATAGAGCGCCCGGAATACCAGGTACGCCTCGCCATGCGCCGGCTGCCGCATGACCCGCTCGGCAGGCCGGCGATAGCCTTCATCTCGCCGATGCCCGAGGAGGAATGGATCGAGGGCGCGCCGGTGACGCTGAGGTGGCTCAGCGCCGGGCAAATCAGCAAGGTGCGCATCTACTACTCCTATGACCGCTGCAAGCTGGCCGGACGTAGCCGGGGGAATTTCGGGGCGCTCGTCACGCCGATGACGGAGAACCGCAACGAACTCGCCTGGGCGCGTGTGCCGTGGATGGACAGCGTCAACTTCCGCTTGCGGATTGCCGGCTACGACGCGGACGAGAAGCTGCTCGCCTCTGATGAAATAGGCGTCCGCTTCCGGCCAAAGGAGTTCACGGATATCCCCGAGACCTGCATTGCGATCATCAAGCGCAAACAGCGTCTGTATTACTACGTCGAAGGGAAGCCCAAACGGATGCACATGGTCTCAACAGGGCGCGGAGGTATGTCCACACCGAAGATGTGGCCGGGTGCGTACAGCCGCCGGCGCGGGACAATGGGGAAAGTCTTCCGCAAGAGTTGGTCGCCGTGGAGCCGGCGGTATCATTGCCGTATGCCGTACTGGCTGCAGATTACCTCGTCAGGCAGTCACGGCATCCACGCGACCTCGCCGCCCTTCTACCGGCGTCTGGGGAGTCCGGCGTCGCACGGGTGCATCCGGCAGCATCGGGCCGATGCGAGCGTGCTGTATGAGCTGGTGCCGATAGGGATGCCAGTGTATATCTTCTGAGAGGTGAAGGCGGGCGGACGGCAAAGGCAAACGGCGAACGGCAACGAGAAATTGTGTAAAGGCAACGCCAAAAGCAAACGGCGAAGAGCAACGAGAAATTGTGTAAAGGCAACGCC
>JAUWOG010000262.1 GCA_030612305.1 Armatimonadota bacterium
ATTGGCCCCGAGCTTCACGAGGCCGATACTGAGCCCGATCTCCCGCAACTGCCCTGCCGCCCGTGCCGCCCCGGCCACATCATCCACACTCGCGCCGGTTATCGCGGCGACTTCCGTCTCATTCGGCACCGCGGCGAACGCTTGAGAGAAATTGCGCGGGAGCCGGTCGCGCACCGGCGTCGGGTCTATCTGCACTCGCGTGCCGGCTTCGGTGGCAACGGTAATCAACTCCTCGACCGCTGCCAGCGGCACGGCGAACTGGACGAGCGCGAAGTCGGCTACCGCGACGGCGGCGGCGGCGTCTCGAACCTGCTCGGGCGAGACGCGGAAATTGGCGCCCGGCACGGATATGATGGAGTTTTCACCGGACGGTGCCAGCGCGATGAACGCCGCGCCCGAAGCAGCTTGCGCGTCGGTGATGACGTGCGTGGTGTCTATGCCTTCGCGGCCGAGATTCGCCAGCAGCGACGGGCCGAAGACATCATCTCCCACGCGCCCGATGATCGTGACCTCCGCGCCGAGACGGGCTGCTGTGACCGCCTGATTTGCCGCCTTGCCGCCGGCGACGAACCGCAGGTCCGACCCGAGCACCGTCTCGCCCGGCTCCGGCACACGCTCCGCCGTCATCACGAAATCCTGGTTGATATTCCCGAGCACGACGATCTTCGCAGCGATGCAGTTCGCACCCATCACGTTTTCACTCCGTTGCATCCGCCCTCATGGAGCCGGCATGACGTGCTCCATGAGGATACGGTGGTACTCCGGCGAGGCGGTGATCATGCACGGGCACTGGGCGGTCATGTCCCGGCCCGCGATGTTGTACAGCGACGCGCCGTTGACATCGGTGGTGACCGCTCCGGCTTCCCGCAGGATGGCGAGTGTCGCTCCCGCGTCCCAGAGGCGCCAGTGGTTGTTGACCATGCCGATGGCGGTGCCGGCGGCGACGAGCGCCATGCCGTAGGCCGCCGAGCCGACGATGCGGTACTTGACCGGCGCGTGCCCGCGGTAGTCCCAGCAGGGAATGTCGACTGCGGAGACGATGAGCAGGTCATTCCGAGTGATGGCGTCACCCGTAGCGACGGAGATGGGGCGGTCGTTGCAGAAGGCGCCGAGGCCGCGACCGGCCCAGAACGTCTGCTCCAGGCAGGGGATGCACAAGACGCCCAGCAGCGGAGCGCCCTCCCGAAAAAGCCCCAGCGAGACGCCCCAGATTGGCAGGCCACGGACGAAGTTGTTCGTCCCGTCTATGGGGTCAATGAGCCAGAGAAAGGGGGAATCGGGTGGCCCACTGGCGCCCGCCTCCTCGCCGAAGACGGCGTGGTCGGGGTAGTGATCGGCGATGGCGCGGCGGATGATCTCCTCGACCGTCCGGTCGGCCTCGGTGACGAGAGAGCCGTCGGGCTTGGTCTGAGCGGCGACGACTCCGAACTTCTCGCGGGCGATCTCGGCGGTCTCGGCGACGAGCTCGCGGGTGAACTCCAGGGCGCGTTCGATCTCAAAGCACTCGGCCATGAGCAGGCTTCTCCAGTCGGCAGCAATGATGAATCATTCAATGTCTCCGATGCGCAGAGGGCCCTCGGGGGCGGTGTCGGTAACCAGCCAGCCGCAGGAGTAGCGGGTGTGCTGGCGGAAGACGGCGGTGCCTTCACGGGCGGCCGTGGTGTCGTGCCAGGCCCTCACATGATAGCTCCCCTGCGGAAGCTGGAACTCGACGGAGCCGCCGGGCGGGATGACCTTTGTGACGTTGGTCGGCCCGCTGAAGACCACATGGATATCGCCATCGGACGAGAAATTGTCCATGACGATGGTCGGGGTTATCCGGTCGCTGGGCTGGGCCTTGAAGAGGGAGCCGAGACCGGTGGGTTGCGGGAGCGCCGGTGCGCGCCCGGACGGCAGGCTCTCGGCCAGAGCGCCGGCGTCCATCTGGCCGATCGGCTGGCCGACACCGGCAGCGGACAGCCGCAGGTACTTGGCGGCGACGGCGGCCACGACGATGACGGCGAGCACGGCGGCCGCGCCCAGAATCAACAGCGCCGGTGAGCGCCCCGGAGCCGGACCGGGACCGGGAGCCGGATTGTGTCCGTCCGAGTTCATAGCGGGCCCTCCAGAACGGCACCCATCGCCTCACCCTCGGCTGCACATGGTGTTACCGCGTCCTGGTGTAGAGAGGAGGGGTTTTGCAGGACTCCTCATGGTCATCATCCTGCGAAAACCCGGCAATTGTATCCGAAGTATGGTAGAGACTCTTTGGATGGCGATGGATTCCGCAGCGGCTGCAACTTCCGCCACAAACGTCATATCTTATGGACATACTTCGTCTATTGGCCGTGTTCTCGGCGCGAAGAAGGCCCATTTAACACGCCTCGACCACACAGCAGCCACTGGCGCTGCGGGGCTCCCGCCATTGAATCCGTTTGCCTCCGGGGGTGGGGAGGAAGGGCTTGATCCCAAGGGTCAAACCCCCTGACAGGCACGAGGCCGAGAGTCTCAGGGCCTCATGCGCTTCAGCAGCGTATTCTTCTTCTGGTACAGGAGACATCTGACCCCCACAGTCACCCCATTTGAAGCGGGGGGTATCACGAAAACGAGTTGCCGCAGGCCCGCTCCCCCAGTGCCTCCCGGCTAGCGGCGTGATAGCGCTGACCCCTGGCCGCCGAATCGCAAAAACGGCGCTACGGGCACGTTGGACCCCTGCAGTCACCGCCTTGCTTCATCTACCAGATGGGCACAGAGGTCGGCAGGTTTTCGGGGCTCAGACCAGCCCCGAACGGCGTCCGGAAATGCCCGAATCCGACTCGTCACGCCTGCGGCTCAGAGCAGCGCTGTGGTGGCGATTGGTAAGAGTGACGCGGCGGCGGAGAGTGGTCACTCGCCGTTCTTGAGCAGGCCATACATGAGCGAGTCAATTGCGGCTTGCCAGCTTGCCTCGATGATATTTTCATGGACGCCGACGGTGCCCCAGTCCTCTTCGCCGTCTGACGTCTGGATGAGCACTCTGACGGCGGCGGCGGTGCCCTCGTCGGCGCGCAGGACGCGGACCTTGTAGTCGGTGAGACTGAGCTGTGCGAGCTTCGGGAACAGCTCCGTCAGCGCCTTGCGGAGGGCGTTGTCGAGCGCATCCACGGGCCCTGTGCCCTCACCGGCGGTGTGCACTTCGCGGTCGCCGACGGCGACCTTCACAGTCGCCTCGGAGTAGGGAAGCGCGTCCTGGTCGGACTTGTGTACGGTGACGCTGTAGCCGTGCATGTCAAAGGGCGCGGTGAGGCCCTCTTTGATGCGCCTGGCGAGAAGCTCGAAGGAGGCCTCGGCGGCCTCGAATTCGTAGCCGCCTTTTTCGAGCTCCTTGACGCGCGCGAGAACGGCGCTGACGACCGGGTCGTCGCGCTCCATATCATCCCATATTTTGCGGAGCTTGTACACTATGGTCGAGGAGCCGGAGTAGTCGGAGACGAGTATGCGGCGCTCGTTGCCGACGGTCTCGGGCTCGATATGCTCGAACGATGCGGGCACCTTGAGGACCGCATTCACGTGCATGCCGCCCTTGTGCGCGAAGGCCGAGTCGCCGACGTAGGGCATGCGGTTGTCATGAGGCAGGTTGGCGATCTCACTGGTGAAGCGGGAGAGGTCGGTGAGGTCCACCAGCTTGCCGGCGGGGAGGCACTCCGCGCCGAGCTTGAGCTCGAGAGTCGGGATGAGGACACAGAGATTGGCGTTGCCGGCGCGCTCGCCGTAGCCGTTGACCGTCCCCTGGGCGTGAGTGCATCCGGCCGCGACGGCGGCGATCGTGTTGGCGACGGCAAGCCCGGAGTCGTTGTGGCAGTGGATGCCGAGGGTCGTGTCGAACTCGGCGCGGACGGCGGCGACGAGGTCGTGGACCTCAGTGGGCAGCGAGCCGCCATTGGTATCGCAGAGCACGAGTGCATCAGCGCCGGCACGCACGGCGGCGGCCAGGCAGTCCATGGCGAACTCCGCATCGGCCTTGTAGCCGTCGAAGAAGTGCTCGGCGTCGAAGATGACCTCCTCGGCATGCTGCTTGAGGCAGGCGACGGAGTCCGCGATCATTTTGATGTTCTCGTCGAGTGTGACGCGGAGGACCTCGGTGGCGTGGAAATCCCAGGTCTTCCCGAAGATGGTGATGACCGGGGCGTAGGAGGCGATGAGGTCCCGGAGTTGCGTGTCATCTTCGGCTGAGGTATTGCCGCGTCGCGTGCTGCCAAAGGCGGCGATCCTGGCGTTGTGCCAGTCGGTGTCGGCGGCGCGCTGGAAGAACTCGCGGTCGCGCGGATTGGTCTCATTCGGCCACCCGCCTTCGATGTAGGCGACGCCGATGTCATCGAGCCTGCGCGCGACGCGCAGCTTATCCTCGACGCTGAAGGCGACGCCCTCGGCCTGGCAGCCGTCGCGAAGTGTCGTGTCGTAGATGGCGATGCGTTGCATTTGTTGCACCTCCTGAGCGGGCGCAAAAGGACAGTTTGAGGGCGGTAGCGCAGCCGGGTACGACCCACAATACGCAAAAAATCCGTCCCTGTTCAGAGACGGAATATTCCGCGGTACCACCCTGTTTGTTCCCTGGCGGGAACCACTCCAGCGACACGGGCCGAGGAGCAGCCGATGTCGTCTTCCGGGTAACGGTGGAAGCTCCGGCGAAGCCTACTGGGGCCGTCGTGCGGCGAGAGATGCAGCAGCGGCCTGTTTGGTTCGCGGCTCAAGGGGGATCTTCGGACCGGGCTTGCCCGCCCTTTCTCAGCGACCGGGCTCTCTGTGAGAAGCGCTCGGCTTCTCGGGGCAGCCTGCGGTCCTACTCTTCCCTTTCATCGCCTTTTGC
>JAUWOG010000617.1 GCA_030612305.1 Armatimonadota bacterium
CGCGGCCCCGCCATTCCGCCACCGGCGGACGGCAAAGGCAACCGCCAAAGGCAACCGGCACAGGCAAACGGCAACGGCAAACGGCAAAGGCAAACGGCAAAGACCGGCGCGGCAAAGGCAGGGCAATCTCTGATTGCGCCAATGAACGGCATTGACAGGCAAGGATGCCTGTCCTCCAACAACACATAACATACGGCAAAGGCGGACGGCAAAGGCAAGCGGCGAAGGTCAGCTCAGCGGTCGGCATTGGTCATGGTGACTACCAGCGGGATGTGGAATGTGTTGGTGCCCTCGATCTGGCCGCGCGGGTAGAAGACCTGCACCGTCTTGCTGTCCTCCAGTCGCAGGCCGTGGTCATCGGTGAGGATGAGGTGACGCTTGCCGTCCCGCTCCTCGACACGGTCTATCTCGTAGCCGTGGGTGTGCCCGTCACCGTGGGTGACGATCATCCAGATGCCGTGGAAGGCGTCGCCGACGGGTAGCTCGGCTGCGGTGATGAAGGCATCGTGCTCGGCGTCGTCGGCCTTGCGGGTCATTCCCGAGATGTCGCCGGTGTAGGGGCCGCGGTCGGCTTTCTGCGCCCAGTCCTCAGTGGCGAGGAGCGCTCCGTCAAAGAGCCACGCACCGACCGTCTTCCCGTTGCGCTGGCGGATGATTCCCAGGCGGCCGCGGAGCTTGATGCCATCGGCGGTGACGCGCTCGGGATAGGGTGCTTCGTCCAGTGTCGAGATGATGGTGTCGGTCGTAGCGCCGGAGGTAATGCGGAGGGCGACAGCCCCGTCGTCGGAGGGCTCGAGTTGGACTGCTTCGACGGTGTCTATGAAGGGCTTGCCGGAGAACGGCTCCTCGACTGCGAGGAAGGTGTTGGCAAGCGGGGCCTCTCCGCTTCTGCGAGCGACGAGTTGCGGCATCCAGAAATCCCAGACCTTCTTGCTGTCCTTGCCGGCTTTGCGGATGGAGGGGCTGCGGCCGAGGAAGACCTCGGTATCACCGCCGGCGAGGAGATGCACCCGCACGCCCTTCTCCGGCTCCTCAACATAGGTGAAGGTGGTGAGCAGATCGCTATCGGTTGAGCCGGTCGCGAGGTCGCGGATGGCACCGTAGTTGTTGAAGCGGGAGCCTTCGGTGCGCGGCTCGACCCACTCTTCGCCCTCTTCGAGGAGGTTTTCGCGCTTGCCGGGGAGCTTGATATTGCACGCGGCGCTCATGTCATCGTTGGCCGAGCCGTGGACCAGCCAATCATGCGTCGAGCCGCCCCTGACGCGGAAGATGTCAACCACATAGGCGTCCTCGTCGGAGACGGGGACGAGCACCAGCAGCCGGCGGTAGGTGTCGAGGCCTTCGATGTTGGAGTAGGCGCGCGAGCCGTCCGCTTCGACTGCGCTGATACCGTTGACATTGGGGAAATAGGCGAGCAGGTCCCCGTCGGCATTACTGGAGGTCTGCCGGGCGCGGTCCACGGCGACGAGATTGTGCCCGATAGTGCCGACGGTGAAGTTACGCAGCTTCGTGTGCGTGTAGCCGATATCGCAGAGCATCTCGCGCTCTTTGGCGAAGAGCGTGAGGTTGAGGGCGTCATAGTGGGCATGTCCGTGGCAGCCGGAGAAATGAAGCTGGGCCTGCATTTGGTTGGCGCTGATGCCGCGACCGAGCGAGGCATGTCCGTAGCCGGGGAGGATGGTGGAGACGGTCTCGTTTCGCGCGCGTGCGGTCTTGCTCATGGCCCAGGTGTCGTGTATGGCGCTGCCGACACCGCTGGGCCACGCAACGAGCGCGGGCGCGTCCTTGGCTTTGGCGAAGAAGGCGATGTCCTTGTCCGGGTCGAGGTCGTCGAAGCGGTTGCCGGTCTCTTCGTTGACATAGCCGGGAGGGTCAGAATAGCCTTTGAGCTCGCCGAAGCCCGTCCTCAGGCCGCTCATAACCTGGTAGTGATAGGAGGGGGCCTCGTGCCACATGCCGTCGAAGTAGCACTTGCCCATCAGTATCTCCATCAGCCATTTGTAGGACCAGTGGACGTAGTCAGGCTCGGCGATGACCTTGCCGATGCGGGCGGCGACGCGCAGGTAGAAGGGAGCCATGTTGTGAGTGTGAATGTTCTTGAAGGAATCCGTGTACTCCCAGGTGGCCTTGAGAAAATCGTTTTCGAACTTCTCACGCACGTCATAGCCTCGGATTGCGGACAGCTTATCGAACTCGGGGCTGTCATAGAGCAGGTCATAGGTTGCGGGGACGCCGGCGGGCAACTCACTGGAGAGCCAGCGCCCCCATTTGCCGCCGGCGCTGGTATCGTAGGGCGGCGTCTGGTTCTTCATGAAAGCGAAGGTCGTAATCCACTGGCGCATCGCCGGGTAGTGAGGATATGTCTGGGCGACGCGGTCGAGGATGAGTATGGCGCGGCGGGCGTACTGCTCCTTGCCGGTGGCATGGTAGGCGACGGCCAGAGCGCGGGCCTGCCCCATGATCCCGCCGCGGTTGTACATGCGAGTGTGGCCGGGAAGGAACTCGCGCAGGTCAT
>JAUWOG010000145.1 GCA_030612305.1 Armatimonadota bacterium
ACAAGGCGGCGAGCACGCAGTCCACGGTGCGGGTGAATGTTGAGAACATTGACGCACTGATGAACCTGGTAGGGGAGCTTGTCATCAGCCGGACGCGTCTGAAGACCCTGACGCAGCATCTGAAAGACGATGAGGGAGAGACGAACGGCGAGACTGTGCGTGACTTCGAGGATGTGACGTCGAATCTCGGGATGATCGTGACGGAGCTGCAGGAGCGGGTGGTGGCGACGCGCATGGTTCCCGTGAGTCACGTGTTTGGTCGGTTCCCCCGATTGGTGCGAGATGCGGCGCGACGTGAGGGGAAGGATGTTGAGCTGGTAGTGGAGGGGGCCGACACGGAATTGGACCGGTCGGTGATAGAGGACATAGTGGACCCGCTGTCACACCTGTTGCGCAACGCCGTCGGGCACGGTATCGAGACACCGGAGGAGCGTGAGGCGGCGGGCAAGCCGGCAAAGGGCACGGTGCGACTGGCGGCGCGGCGGGAGCAGAGCATGGTGGTCATAGAAGTGGCGGATGATGGTGGCGGGATTGATGCGGAAGCGGTGCGTGTCAAGGCGGTTGAGAAGGGGTTGATGAGTCAGCAACAGGCGAGCGCAGCATCAGAGAGCCAGCTAGTGAATCTGGTATTGATGCCGGGCTTCAGCACTGCGACAGAGGTGAGCGATGTCTCGGGTCGAGGCGTGGGGCTGGATGTCGCAAAGAGCAACATAGACAATATGGGGGGGCATGTGGCGATAGCGAGTGCGCCCGGCGAGGGCACGACGGTGTCGCTGCGTCTGCCTTTGACGGTGGCGATCATCGAGGGTCTGCTTGCAGTATCGGGGGAAATAATCTGCGCGGTGCCGTTGGCATCGGTGCTGCGGATACTTAGCGTAGCGAGAACGGAGTTCCAGTATGTGAACCAGCGGCCGATGGTGGTCGTGGATGGTGAGGTCATTCCGCTGCTTTCTCTGGCAGATATGGGCGAGTCGGATGAGTTTGCTCCCAAGGAGGCCGATAAGGTCATCGCAGTGATGTTGAGCGACGGGCGTCAGAGTGTGGCGATGATAGTGGACGAGATCATGGGCAATGAGGAGCTTGTGGTGCAGCCGCTAGGAGAAGTGCTGCAGGATGTGGATGTAGTTAACGGTGCAGCGGTACTCGGTGATGGGCGGGTCTGCCTGATCGTAGATGTCGGCTCGGTAGTGCGAAGTGTGATGCAGGCTGAGAGGGAGCGTACGGTCGGCGTAGCATGAGGACGGCAGAGAGAAGGAAATGACGCTGATTGGGCACACAACGGCGGGAGGCAACAGGTGATGGAACTGATGGAGCTGTCTGAGCTACAGCTTGATGCGCTGAGAGAGATCGGAAACATCGGAGCCGGCAATGCGAGCACTTCGCTGGCGATGATGATAAACGAGGCTATCAGACTGGCCGTGCCGGAGACGCGGATCGTGGCGCTGGATGAACTCTCGCTGGCTACGTCCGCCGGATTGGAAGAGGTGGTGGTGTCGGCGTATGTGGCATTCGAGGGCGACGCCAGAGGATGCCTGTTGCTCCTGTTCAAGCAAGAGCAGGCACTGTCACTTCTGGAGTTGCTGGGTCTGGGTGGAGCGGGCGATGTGTTGGAATTGGGGGAGTTGGAGAAATCCGCGATCAGTGAGACGGGGAACATCATAGCGTCAACCTATCTCAAAGCGCTGGCGACCTTTACGAAACTGGAACTCCTGCCCGAGCCGCCGGGCGTGGCGGTGGGGATGAGCGGAGCCGGGCTGGATACGGTGGGGGCACACCGGGGGCAGTTCGCAGATGCAGCCCTCGTGATCCAGATGAACCTGCACAGTGATGAGGCGGATCTGGGACTGGAGTTGTTCATGATACCGAATCCCGACGGCCTGGGCGCAATCCTGTCGGCGCTGGGACTGGGGGAGGACATGCGCCCGGGTGGGGATGCTATTACCGCGTGAGTCTATCGGCCCCCCGTATCGTCAGGTTCGTACCCCTCACCCCTTTGATTCCCCTCTCCGGAGGAAGCTGCGCGTCCTCATAGGGAGAGGGGCCCGAGGCGAAACCAACTGCAACATCCAATTTTCAAAATGCGCTTTCAGTCGAGTCAAGAGACTACCTGGTGCTCCATCGCGAGGAAATGAGTGTATGGCGTCGCCTATACGTGTGCTGATTGTGGATGATTCGAATTACGTGCGGATGGTCGTGGCCCGGATGCTGCGGCGTACCCACGACATCGAGGTCGTCGGCCAGGCGGCTGACGGGCAAGAGGCTCTGCAGCTGGCGCTGGAGCTGAAGCCGGACGTAATGACTCTGGATGTTGAGATGCCGAAGCTGGACGGGCTGGAGGTGCTGCGAAGGCTGTTGCCGCGCGAGCAGATACCGGTGGTGATGCTTTCGAGCCTGACACAGGAGAGGGCTGAGGTCACGCTGGAGGCTCTGCAACTGGGCGCCGTGGATTTCGTCGGCAAGCCGGGCAGTGCGGGAGTACCGGATCTGGCGGCGGTGGAGTACCAGTTGCTGATGAAGGTACGAGCGGCGGCGACGGCGAGAGTGCTATCGCCGGCGGCGAAGAGGCCGCGTGCAGAGGGGGTGGGGCGAGCTGTGTCGGTGCCTATCAGGAGGCGGCCGACATTGCTGCTGGCTTCCTCGACTGGTGGGCCGAGTACTCTCGCGAGCCTGCTGGGGGCGCTGCCGGGAGACCTTCCCGCGAGCCTGGCAGTGACGCAACACATGCCGGCGTCATTCACGCAGAGCTTCGCGGAACGGCTGGACGCGGAATGTGAGTTGGAGGTCCGGGAGGCTGCGGAGGGGGATGTGCTCGGTGTCGGGACTGCTCTGTTAGCGCCGGGAGACTGGCACATGATCATCGGACCGCAGGGGATCATCCATCTCTCAAACGCGGCACCGGTGTGGGGCGTGCGTCCGGCCGCGGACCCGATGATGGAGAGTGCCGCGGAGAACCTGCGGGAGCCGCTGATTGCCGTGGTGCTGACGGGGATGGGCTGTGATGGTGCGGATGGGCTGTGCCGCGTCAAGGAGGCCGACGGGGTGGCGATCGCACAAGACGAGGAGAGCAGCGTGATATACGGTATGCCGAAGGCAGCGGCGGAGACGGGAGCCTGTGACTACATCGCTTCGCTCGGCGACCTGCCGCGGCTGTTAGTGGAGCAGACATATCGGCTGGCGACGGCGGAGAAGACCCGAGCCGCAGTCGCCGGCGGGGATAGGAGTTCATGACGATGGAGATGTTTGATGCGAAGGAGTTTGCCGCTTTCTGTGCGGGGATAAGGAAACTGTGGGGTATTGACCTGACGAGCTATGGGGAACGGCAGTTGCATCGCCGATTGCGCGCTATGATGGCGCGTGTAAATGCCGCTAGTCTGGCCGGTTTTCTGCAGCAGATGAAAGAGGACGCTTCGCTTTCAGAGCAGTTCAAGAACAAGTTCACTATCAACGTGAGCGAGTTCTTCCGCAATCCGGAGCTGTTCTCGGACCTCGAAGAGATGCTGAAGCCGGGGCTAGTATGCTCAGAGGCGAAGAAGGTGTGGAGCGCGGGCTGTTCCTACGGAGCCG
This sequence comes from Armatimonadota bacterium, assembly GCA_030612305.1. Lineage (GTDB taxonomy): Bacteria > Armatimonadota > Zipacnadia > Zipacnadales > UBA11051 > UBA11051. Next base: position 3,565 of record JAUWOG010000145.1, read on the forward strand.
AGCCATACACTCTAGCGATCCTGATGGACGAATATGCGAAGGCAAGGAAGTGGGAGATTCTGGCCACCGACATAGATGTGGAGGCTTTGGCGTCTGCAAAGGCAGGGATATTCAGCGACCGTGACCTGCGCAATGTTTCAGCGGCGCGCCGCCGCGAGTACTTCGAGCTGACTGATGCGGGGACTTTCGCGGTGTCAGAGAAGCTGAAGCGGAATGTGCGCTTCTTCAATCTGGATCTGCTTCAGCCAGGTAAACACGTGCCTCGGAACTGCGATTTGGTGCTATGCCGCAACGTGATCATCTACTTCAATTCTGAGGCGAAGAAGCAAGTGCAAAGGCGGCTTGCCGAGGCGCTACGGCCGGGAGGTGTGCTGCTGATCGGGGGGACTGAGAGGGTGGCGGAGCCCGACGAGCTGGGTCTGGCGGTGCTGCGTCCGTTCTTCTACCAGAAGGCGAAGGCGGCGTGAGGGGGATACTGTGCGTCTGCCCAGAGAGCACAACTAAAGTTGAGCCTATGTTTACATTTTGTGCTTGACAGGGGGTGGCGAATAATATAGAGTAGCTCTGTGAGGATGCTCAGAAGCAGCGTTATCACCGTGTAGTTGTGCTCTGTCGCAGGATATGACGGGGACTCGTGGGTGAGAGGGCGACAGTAGAATGATCAAGCGTCACCAGTTGATTGTCACAGCGGCACTTGTTGCAGGGATGCTGATATGTGTGGGTGGGTTGGCTCAAGCTGACTTGCTCTCCGACCATTTTGGTGTGACGCTGGCACTGGATTCGGGCTCCAGCTACACTGACACGTATCAGGGAGTGACGAGCTACCCGTACGATCCGGACAGCTTTGCCCCGACGAAGAACACGAAGACGACTAACTACACAGTGGGCGATTGGTACGGCGACTGGTCGAATGTGAACTTCAACTACACGACGCGGTCGGGGCAGTACCCGGAGGGCGCAGAGCGGTACGATGTCGAGGCGTTGTATTTCGACAATGACAAGGATAACATCTATATCTCCGTGGTGACTTCGTTCGAGCCGTGCCCCGGCTATACCGACCCCCGGGTTGGTCTGGATCTGTTCGTCGTGACCGGCGATTTGGCACTTGACCTGGGGGACAATTCCCCCTACGCACCGGATGGGTTCTCCTACGACTATGGTGTCAACATCAACCACGAGGTCCGGACTGGTGGGGACGCGACCTCGGGCGGTAACACGATCGGCAACGAGCTGTACAAGACGAATAACTCGGACTGGTATCTGGGGACGCCCAGCGGCGCTCCGGCAGCCGGCGGCGAGCTGACGAATTTCGACCCGGAGTACACGAGCTTCGCCGGGACCTACAAGGGTACAGGCACAGTCACGTACACCGCGTACGACTTCGGGGTCGATGATGAGACGCTGGCGCCCACCTATGTGATTGACATTACTGTGCCTCTGGCCCTGCTGCCGACGCTCTACAACGGGGACATCATCGGTATCAGTTGGGTGCAGGGGTGTCGCAACGACGGCAATGAGACTGATGCCTGCATACGCTTGGAAGGGCAGTTTACGCCCGAGCCGAGCACGATGGCGCTGATGGCTCTGGGGATGGGTGCGCTGGGGATGCTGAGGCGTCGCAAGAAGAAGAGCGGCGACGAGTAGGCCCGAGCTAGTCTGAAGTGCAACAACTGAATAGACGCGTGATCCTTCCCGGCTTCCAGCGAAGTCGGGATTTCGTATTTGTGAAAGGCATCTGGCGCAGGTGTGGTGTCTTGTGTACAATGGTCGGTGAGGCGCAGGGCGCAGCAGAATTCGTGTGAGGAGCGACTGAGGAGATGGCGATGACGGACAAGCAACGCGTCAAGATGGCGCTGCGGCACGAGCAGCCTGACACCTGCCCGTACAACATCGGGTTCACGCAGGGCGCGCACGAGAAGATGGTCGAATACTATGGTGACGCGGACTTCGAGGCGAAACTGGGCAACCACCTGGTGATGCTCGATCCCGTGCCGCCGGATGCCTGGGTCGAAATCGAGCCGGATTTCTGGCGCGACCAGTTCGGCGTCGTCTGGAACCGGACCATAGATAAGGACATCGGCAATCCCGACGGGCTGATCTTTGCAGAGCCGTCGCTGGCGGACTATGAATGGCCTGACCCGGATGACCCGAGGCGCTGGGAGAACTTCGGGGAGAGGGTCGCGGCAGTCGAGGACAAGTTCGTCGCGATGGAGATCGGGTTCTCGCTCTTTGAGCGGGCCTGGACGATGCGCGGGATGGTCAATCTGATGATTGACATGCAGGAGCATCCGGGCTTCGTGGATGACCTGCTGGATACGATAACCGAGTTCAACCTGGGGCTGATCCGGCGCGCGGTACAATACCCGATTGACTGCGTACACTGCGGGGATGACTGGGGCCAGCAGCGAGGGATGCTGATGGGGCCGGCGCTCTGGCGGCGGTTCCTCAAGCCGCGCCTGGCACGGATGTATGAGGCCGTGCGCAGCGGCGGCAAGACGGTCTCAATCCATTCGTGTGGCGATGTGTATGAGGTGTTTCCCGCCCTCATAGAAATAGGCCTCGAGATGTTCAACCCGTTCCAGCCGGAAGTGATTGATGTCTATGAGGCGAAGCGGGAGTACGGCAAGGACCTGACGTTTTACGGCGGGGTGAGTACGCAGCGGCTCCTGCCCTACGCCACGCCGGAGGAAGTGAAGGCCGAGGCGCAGGAGTTGATGCGGGAGATCGGGCGGGATGGTGGCTACATCATTGCGCCGGCTCATTCGACGCCGAAGGATGTCCCGGCGGAGAACCTG
>JAUWOG010000319.1 GCA_030612305.1 Armatimonadota bacterium
GAGGGCCTTGAGGAGGTCGCCGGCACCCCAGTGGGTGAGATTCCACTGCTGGTTGACGGGGAATAGACGGACGGCTCCGTGCTGCTCGCGGATGTGTGCTGCGAATTCCGCCGGCGGCGGGAGTTCACCCGTAGCGCCGGGCAAGCCAACGTAGCATGGGTAGAGGTTGTCATGGCCGGCGAGCAGCTCGTCAATCTTCTCGTTGCCGAGCCGAGGCGCCCAGGAGGACGCCCAACTGTGCATCACGAGCGCCTGCTGGATGCCGAGGTAGTCCATCTCGGCGAGGAGGCCGTCGAGGTCGGTGAAATGCGGCGGCTCCATCTTCTCGAATGTGCCGATGCGGCAGTTGCAATCCATCAGTCTGATCTGCACGCCGGAGTCTGGCTCCGAACTCATTGTCGTTCACTTCCTTAGTCGCTGGAGCTTGAGTGGGCGCTACTGGAGAGGGGTGTTCGCCGTTGGTATCAGGATGACCTCTGCGGCGCATCGGGCAGGAGTCTCAGCGTCACCCCGCGAAGGTGTGCCCGCGCCGGTCGAGGCGTCCGCAATACCGTCGAAGCTGCAGGAGGGGACAGCTCCATGCCTGAGGACAAAGCGGATTTCGAGGAGCGCACCATCAGCAGCCGGGAAGGCTTTTCCGGCCGTCTGCTGAGGCTGCGGGTGGATACGGTGGAGCTGCCGGACGGGAGTCGTGCGACGCGCGAGATAGTCGAGCATCCGGGCGCAGCGGCGATGGTGCCGCTGACGGAGGAGAATGAGGTGCTGCTGGTGCGGCAGTGGCGTCATCCCATCGGCCAGGTGAGTCTGGAGATACCGGCGGGGACGCTGGACGCCGGAGAGTCGCCCGAGGACTGCGCGCGTCGGGAGCTCGTCGAGGAGATCGGCTACTGGCCCGGCAAGCTGCGCAAGCTTGGGGCTATCAACGTCTCGCCGGGCTACAGCAACGAGGTCATACACGTGTTCCTGGCAAGTGAGCTGCGGCGCTACGGACAGGAGCAGGGGGATGAGGACTGGAGGCCGGATGCGGATGAGAACCTCCAGACCGTTGCCATGCCGCTGGGTGAGGCCGTACGTCTCTGTGGCGGGCCCGAGATCTCGGACGCCAAGAGCGTGGCGGGGATACTGCTGGCGTGGGAATCGGTGCAAGGGCAGGCGTAGAGAATGCCGGTAGAGGGCCGGGAAAAGACGACGACCCCCGTCATGCGGGGGCCGTTCATTCCTGCTGCGCTCTACACAGATAACTCGTGTAGCGGGTTACTCGCTCCAGATTATCGCTTCGACGGGGCAGGTATCTATGGCTTCCTGGATTACATCCTGGTCGTCGCCTTCGGGATCAATGATTACGGATATGCCGTCGTCGTTCATCTCAAAGGTACTCGGGGCGATGTCAACACACAGTGAGCAGCCAGTGCACAGATCAGCATCAACTACGGGTGCCGCCATCGAGGTCACCTCCATATTGTGGATTTGAACAGGCCTTGCTACCTGGGCACTGGGCCCAAGCCGCAGACAATGGTAGCACAAGTCAACAGCGAAGACAACCCTGCCGCGAGGTAGAGGTGCTATGAGTTGAATCAGGCACGATTCGGCGACACGCGGCTGCCGAAAGGTGTGCGGATGGGAAGAGTCTGGGAGGAGCGGCGGCAGATTCTGATTGAAAGATGTGGCGCGGGCAGGTACAATGCATGTACGAACAGTCTTGGGCCGAGTTGCCGCGCGACGGCGACAGGGAGGCGGCATTATGTACAGACGGATATTGCTGACACTCGATACGTCGGGCTTCGCCGAGGTGGCCATACCTCATGCCGTTGAGATGACCAAGGCTTTTGATGCCGCGCTGTGCCTGTTGAGTGTGGTGCCGGTTATCGGGGCCGGCGAAGCAGACGCGATGGGTGTGGCGGCCAGCATGGACTGGGAAGCAGAGGTCGCGCACACCGAGGAGTATCTCGCGGGCGTGCAGCAGGCGCTCAAGGCGGATGGCATCGAGGCCGAGACGGAACTGCGGCGGGGCAACGTGGCCGAGGAGATCATGATTTATGCCGACAAGTACGAGGCCGACCTGATCATCATGTCGAGTCATGGGCGCTCCGGTCTCGGCCGGTGGGTCTATGGCAGCGTGACGGACCGCGTGCTGCGCTACGCCGACGTGCCGGTGCTGCTGATCCGCGCCATTGAGGAGCACAGTGACGAAGACTGACATCCACCTCCGCGATGAGGAGATCTCCTCGGTTCTCCCGCAGTTCGGAGTAGGCCCTCTCCTGTTCACGCGCCCGAGCGGCGGCACGGCTAATGCAAGTGTCATCATCGTCGCCCGTGGCGGCCAGTACGTCCTCAAGCGACGCAATCCCCGCTACTGTAACCCCCAACAGCTCACCTACGATCACTACGTCCTCCACGCCGTGCGGCGCAAGGGCCTGCCCGTGCCGCAGCCCGTCAAGACACCGAGCGGCAGCCGCTGGCTCGAGCATGAAGGACATATCTATGAGTTGTACCACTTCATCGAGGGCAATGCGGAGCCCGACCCGAGCATGGGGCAGGTCGCGGCAAGCGGGAGTGTGCTGGCGAGGTTTCACCAGACAACGGAGGGGCTCCAGCCGCGAGGAAGCAAGTCGTTGGGGCGCTTCTGGGACCCGAAGAAGGCGATGGTGATGCTCGGCGGGCTGCTGGAGCGCGCCAGGGCCGGCGACACCGGCAGCCTGGAAGAGATGGACGCCGCCGAAGCCGCGAGCGTGCTGGAGTACCTGCTTGCACAGGTGGCAGCCGTCGAGGAGCGCCTCCCGGATGAGGCATACCGAGACCTGCCACAGACGATCATCCACGGTGACTGGCATCCGGCGAACCTGAAGTTTGAGGGGGAGAAGGTCGCGGGCATCTTCGACTTCGACTGGGTTGACCTGCAGCCGCGGATGGTTGACATTGCCGACGGCATGTTATACGTGTGCGGGGTCCGCCCACCGGTCGAGGGTCTCGGCGATATCTGGTCGCTGACGGTGACGCCGCAACTGAAACTGCCGCGGATGAAGGCGTTCATGGCCGCCTATGCCGGCGTTCAGCCGCTGACCGAGGCGGAAGTGGCGGCGCTGGCGGATTTGATGGCCGTCCGCTGGGTCTATTCGCGTGTGGATGCGGCGGAGCGGAAGGTGGCTAAGGCTGACCAGATTCGCTTTGTGCTGCGTGAGGTCGCCGTGCCACTGGAGTGGCTGGCAGAGCACCGGGAAGTGTTGGCGCAGGACGGCTGGTGGTCGTAGAAAGCTCGAAGGAGGCCGGCCGTGGAACGAATGGGCGGTCGCCAGTGCCGGGGGCTGTCCGGCGTGGGGGCTAGGCGGAGTCCTGTGCATACTGTTTGACGACGTGCTGGATGCCCTCTTTGAGTTCGTGGGTGGTGATGCGGCCGCCGAGGAACTCCGTCTGGAGCAGCTTGTTGAGTTCGCCGAATATCTCGTGGCGGCCCTTGCCCATTTCCATCCACGCATTGATCTGGTTGATGAGCTGCGCGGAGCGTTTGCCGGGAATCTCGGTGACGACTTGTTCGATGGCCGCGATGACTTCATCGCAGTCTCGAGAGGTGATGTGGCTTTCGAGGTCGCGGTCCAGGTAGATGTACTCTCCGCTGGTGCCGTCGAAGCTGATGTTTATCTGTGTCGTGGAACCGCCGGGCGTCTCATATATGACGGCGATGTTGACGGTGTTCTTACCTTCCTTGGCGTATTCCGAGTACTCATGTCGCAGATTGCCATATCCGATGCGGCGTTCCCCCGGGCGCTGGTAACCCGAGACAATATCATCGAGGCGCCCTTTGAAGGTCTGCAGAGAATTGTTGCTGCCGACTACCAAGGCTCTCTACCTCCAAGTGCAGATGCGTGTGCTTCAGATTTCGTTTCGAGTCCGTGCGCCAGAGTCACCAGTAGCCATCCCGGAGGCCGGCCCGGCATCGGCCTGTTCTGCGATCCTGAACAGGTGTCTCATTATAGCCGACTAGGCAAGTTTGGACAACTCAGTTGTTAGAGAAGGCGGGTCCGGAAGCATCGTCGCTATCAGTGTCGGCCATCTGCCGGCGGGCAGCCAGCAGGAGACGGTATTCCTTCGTCTCTCTGCGCATGATCTCCATTTCGTGGGCGAGGCGCTGTCTGGAATCGTCCATCTCGAGCAACTCCTGCTTTTCCGCGAGGCCGACGCGCAGGTGCGCAGCTATCATGTAGGAGAGCTTGTCCGCCCGTTGTGGGATGTCGAGGGTCACCCCGTCCAGGCCGAGCAACTGGAGTATGAGGTCAACCTGTTCGGTAAAGGCGGCGCGCATGTCTTCAAGGAATTCGGAGGATACGCCGGTGCCGCGCGGCTCCGGGAGCAGTTGCACTTCCGCCTGCGGATAGGGGATGTCGCTGACCATTCGCACAATGCGGAACCTC
>JAUWOG010000287.1 GCA_030612305.1 Armatimonadota bacterium
GCCCATCCGCCCGCACCGGTATCAGCACCACTATCGCGCCTGACTGCACCTTGTACCGAAACGGCGCCGCCTCACTCAGGTCAATGACTACCCGCACGCTCTCATTGCGCGACCCCTGCCGGATCTCCCGGATATGCGCGCCCGGGGCATCTATCCTGAACCGCCCTTCCCCCACCTTCTTCACCCCGGCCCCGAACGGCCGCAGCAACACCTTCGCCGGGCAGTACAGCTCCCCCTCAACCATCGCCGGCGGTGCCTCAAGCCCTATCTCTTCCCCGTCATACGAACAGACCTCCGCCCCCTCCCGGAACAGCAGCACATGCCCGAACACCTTCAGCGTCACTGCCTTATGGCCGTCTTCCCGCGCGTATCCGAGTTCTGACACGGCAGACCGCGCCGCGATCAGCAGCCGCCCCTCGCGCACGACTGCCGAGCCTGCCGGCGCAACCGTCTCCCCCACTGCAAGCTCCACGGCCACATTGCCTGTCTCCGCCAATCCGGCGCTGCACACCACCGCCAGCAGCACCCCGACCGCCCACTTGTAAGCACATCCATTCATCAGCTTCTTCTCTATCCTCAATCCCCGAACGCGTAGGTCGGCCTGAGCTTCGCCATCGCCTTATGCCGTCCCCATTGTCGCTTGTAGGGTCCCGCGTACCCGCGGGATGCCCCGCCGGCCGTTGCCTTATGCCGTTTGCCGATCTAGCCGCCCACAGGGCGCGTGCGCCCCCGACTCCGTCCCCTCCAAGCTGCTTTCCTGCTACCCATCCGCCCTTACCCGATGGATACGCATCGTGTTCGTCGCCCCGCGCCGTCCCATCGGCATACCCGCCGTGGACACGATGATATCCCCCACCTCCACCAATCCCATGTCCCTGACTTGGGCGATACACACCTTGATGATATCGCCGTCCCCCGCAGCCAGCTCCGTATGCACCGGCGTCACGCCCCAGTACAGGCTGCACCGCCGCGCGGTTGCATTCAGCGGCGTCACCGCGATGATCGGCACTCGCGGCCGGCACTTCGACGCCATCTGCGCTGTCGAACCCGACTCGGTGAACGCCAGGATCGCCTTCGCATGTACTTCCTCCGCAGTGCGCGCCGCGGCCCGGCTCACCGCATCCGCAATCTCCACCGTCTCATCCGGACTCGCCAGTTTCGTACGCAACTGCCCCCCGATACGGAACTGCTCGTTCTCAGCCGCCGCGCAGATCCGCCGCATCATCTCAACACTTCCCACCGGGTATTTCCCCACTGCCGTCTCCCCCGACAGCATCACCGCATCCGTACCGTCGAATATCGCATTCGCCACATCCGACGCCTCTGCCCGTGTCGGCCTCGGGTTCTCCCGCATCGAATCAAGCATCTGCGTCGCGGTGATAACGGGCACGCGCATCTCGGAGCACAGGCGGATGATCCGCTTCTGCCACACCGGCACTTCCTCCGGTGCAAGCTCCACTCCCAGGTCCCCCCGCGCGACCATGATCACATCCGCCGCCGCCACGATCTCATCCAACTGCTTCAGCGCCTCCGGCTTCTCCAGCTTCGCTATCAGCGGCACATTATGACCGCGGCTCTCACATGCCTCCCGCAATTCCACCATGTCCTCGGCTTCTCGCACGAACGACAGCGCAACATAATCAATCCCCGCCCCCAGCGCGAAGTCAAGGTCCTCCCGGTCCTTCGCCGTCAGCGACGGCGCACTCACCCGCGTAGTCGGCAGATTGATGCCCTTGTGCTCTCCGAGTTGCCCTCCGACCGTCACCGTCGTCTCCACTACCTGCCCACTGACGCCCTCGACCCGCAGTTCCAGCAGGCCGTCATCAATCAGTATCACATCCCCCGGCTCCACGTCAGCGGCCAGCAGCCCATAGTTCGTAGAGATACGCCGCTCGTCGCCTGCCTCATCCTCACCGGCCACGATCTCCAGCTTCTGCCCGCTTCGCAACTCCACCGGCTTCCCGCCCGCAAGCCCCCCGGTCCGCACCTTCGGCCCTTGCAGATCCGCGATCACCCCCACGTACTCACCGGCCTCTGCTGCCACCTCCCGCAGTGTCCGCAGCATCTCCGCATGACCCTCATGATCCCCGTGCGAGAAGTTCAGCCGCGCCACATCCATGCCGGCCTCCAGCAGCCCCGCAAGCACTTCCGCCGACTCCGTCGCAGGCCCCAGCGTGCAGACGATCTTCGTCGGGTTCTTCTTCACACTCCGTGAGCTACTCCTCATCCCATTGCGCCTTTCTCCGCTCCCCTGACTCTCTTCCCAATCCCCGATTCCCTCAGCCCGTCGCTAGTGTCCTGTCCCAGAGATAACTTCACATAGTCCAAATGGCTCACCAAATGGGTGGCTCGGCCTGACCTGCGCCTCGCTCAGCTTCCAGCCCGACTCCGTTTGCCGTCCGCCTCTTGGACGACAGGCATCCTCTCCCCCGTGGAGTCTGCAGCAGTTCCGCCTGCGGAATCAGAGATGCCGCCGAACTCCGGCAAACTCCAGCACAGCTTGCATCCCCTCATCTCCTCCAATTTACACCGCACCGCCCCTATGCTATAATCTCACCGCCTCAATCGTACTAGAGCCACCATACGCTGTCAACTGCACCGCCCAGTCCCACCTACCCGCTCATCCTTCTCAGGAGGCCACACAAACCATGAGTGAGCAGCAGACTGGCTTGAAGCAGTTCTGGACACAGGTCATCGTCGAGGTGAAGAAGGGCGACATCAACCTCAGCCTCTGGGAGGCCCTTGAAAACGCCGTGCCTATCGCCATAGAAGGCGACACTCTCGTCCTCGGCTTTGCCCCTGTCAACATGAAGCATTCCGGCTACATCAGGAACCCCAGCAATCAGGGCATTGTCCGCCGCGCCATCGAGACCGCGGCCGGCCGCCGCCTCACCGTTCAACTCATCGAGGGCGAGACGCTCGACGCATGGGAGCGATACAAGGAGCGCAGGCAGGCACGCGAAGAGACCACCGAAGGCACCTCTCGGGTCGGCATCCAGCACAAGGACGCAGTCGCCAGATGGCTCGAACTCGCCCGCCAGATCCGCGACCTCTACTACGACATCGGCGGACGCGAGCAGCCTCTCAACCACGCCCGCTTCCTCATCAAGGCCATCCCCCTCATCCACGAGACCGAGCAGGAGATGCGCGACCTCGACGACAACGAAGAACTCCTCGAGGTCGAGCTCAACAAAATCTTCGACCGCATCGCCTCTCTCTGTCAGATCCCCGGCGGGCTAGTGGCTCTCGAGTACCTCCGTTACAAGGGCTCGCGGAAGAAGGCCTAGCCCATGCAGCGCGTCGTCGTCACCGACCGCCACATCGAATACACCGGCCACCAACTCCGCTCCCTGTGGATCCACGACACCTTCGGCATCGCCGGTGATGCCATCGCGGCTTTCGCCGGCCCCTGCAATGTCCCCACTGACGCCCTCGTTGACAACGAGGACCGCCGCGCCGGCAGCACTATCCGCGCCGCCCTCATGCTCCATCTCATCATCGAGCATTTCGACCGCGACCTCCTTCTCGCCGTCTTCCGTCAGCGCCTCCTCATCGCCATCATCAAGGACCTCCTCCAACAAGCCGCCGACATCCCCGACCTCCGCCGCTCCGGTGACGACATCTTCTCCGCCGGCGACAAGCTCACCGTCTCCATCGCCACCATCTCCCCCGTTTCCACCCTCATTCACACCGGCATCAACATTGACCCCTCCGGCGCACCCGTTGCTGCCTCTGGCCTCCAGGATTTCGGCATTGACCATCTCGATTTCGCCGATTCCCTCACCGCCGCCTACCTCGCTGAGATTGACTCTGCCGCCCACGCGCGGACAAAGGTCCGAGGTGTAACATGAATGAGCCGCTCGCCCCCATCGTCGAGATCTTCGCATCCATCCAGGGCGAGGGCATCTTCGTCGGCATGCCGCAGATATTCGTCCGCTTCGCCGGCTGCGACCTTGACTGCCTCTACTGCGACACGGAGTACGCAAAGCAAATCCCCGAAGCCTGCACGCTGCATCTGCCCTCCGGTGATACCACCGAACTCCCCAATCCCGTCTCCATTCCCGACCTGCGCGCCGCCATAGACGAACTCGTCCAGTGCGACCCCTTCCTCGAGTCGCTCTCCCTCACTGGCGGAGAGCCGCTGCTTCACCCCGAGTTCATCGTCGCACTTGCCCGGACCTACGCCGACGAACCCATGAGCATATACCTCGAGACCGCCGGCCATCTCCCCGATGCCCTTGCCTTTGTCATACCCGTCGTGGACGTCATCGCCGCCGACATCAAGCTCCCCTCCACGCTCACCACCCCCGTTCCCTACAAGACCATGCGCGACTTCTGGGCAATCGCCGATTTCTACGAGCCCTTCGCCTTCGCCAAGATGGTGCTCACCGACGCCGTCACCGAGACCGATCTCATCGAGGCCGGCCGGGAACTCGGCGAGCTCCTCTATGACAAGACGCCCCTTATCCTCCCGCCCTGCCCCCCCTCCGAAAGAGCCCAACCGCCGCCCTGGGCCGCGCTCTGGCGCCTCCCCCAGGTCGCCCCCCCCTGGTTC
>JAUWOG010000154.1 GCA_030612305.1 Armatimonadota bacterium
GCCTCATCACTCCGACCACGCAACGCGCTGCAAGCCCCTCGACATCCCTGCTCAGTCATCGAATAGTACTTCCTAACGCCAGCTGCCACTACCGCTCTCTTTCCCCGCTACGCGATGTAGATCATGTAGAGGCCCGCCAGCAGCACCAGCACGCCGCATACCTGCTTGACGATGACTGCGCCGCGCGAGCTATCGGTCCAGTTGAGGTATTGCTGGACAAGCTCGGTGGATGTACCGGCCGCGACGATGACCGAGCAATGCCCGATGCCATAAGCGAGCAGCAGCGCCACGCCGTAAAGCAGCTTTGTTGCGGCCAGCCTGAACGTGATCGCCAGCATCGGGGCCATGTAAGCGAAGGTGCACGGCCCCAGGGCGATGCCGAAAACAAGTCCCAGCACAAAGGCGGCCAGCAGGCCCTTTCTGCCAAAGCCGCCCGCTGTCGGGCCGCTAAATGGCATGGGGATGACGCCGAGTAGATGCAGGCCGACGACGAAGAAAATGAGCGCCACGAAGTAGTTGCCGTACGCGCCGACATCACCCATCAAGCGTCCCAGCGAGGCCGTAATCGCGCCGACTGCCCCGATAGTGACGAGTATGCCTGTTGCAAACAGTGTAGAAAGCCAGAAGGCATGGCGGGTCGAGGTGCGGCCCTGCTGGTCAATGAAACCGATGATGAGCGGGATGCTGGCCAGATGGCAAGGGCTCAGCAGAATGCTGAGCACTCCCCAAACAAAAGCTGCTCCGAGCGCTACCGCCGCAGTGCCCTCAACTGCCTGAGTTAGCGTGATAAACAGTTCTTCCACTCTATTCCATCCCCAGCTCGGCAAGTTTGGCGACTATCTGTTCTTTGGGGAGGAACCCGATGTGCCGGAAGAATTCCTTGCCGTCCTTGTCGAAGAAAATCTGTACGGGGATGCTGTTGATGCCGTAGCGGGCGCCGAGCACCGCCTCCTTGCTCACCGACACGAACAGCACATTGCACCGGGCACCATATTGTGTGCGGAGTTGTTCCAGAATCGGCGCCATCAGGTCGCAGGCAGTACAGCCGATAGCGCCGAAGTCCACGAGCGTCGGCTTGCCCGAGCGCCGCGCCCGGTCCACGGCTGTGTCAAGTGCGCCAGGCGCTACCTGCTGCAACCAGGCCGCGTTGACCTCGACAGGGGTGCGCTCACTCAGGGAATTGATGTGGGCCTGCACGATGGCTTGCTGTTTCTCGTTGCGCAGGTACGCCTGCAGATCAGTTACGACCTGCTCATAGGTGGCACCACCGAACATGTCGGCATTAGCGTTGAAAAATGCACGCGCCTCCTGCTCGGCGACCTCTACTTCGGCTACGAGGCTTTCCAGGTACGCGTCAATGACGGTGGCGTCGGGTTGGCCTGCGGTGTCCAGAGCAGCGGCCTGCGCTTCTTTGAGCAGTAGCGCTCGGGTGGCGAGGAGTTCCAGGATAAAGAAGGGATTGCTATTGAGCTGTTCGCGGATCGTGGGCTGGCCCTCTATAGTGTTAGTTTCGGCAGCAATCTGTGCCAGGTTTATCTGTAGGTCCCCGGAGCGCATGACAAGGTCTTCGGGCAGGTCTGCCAGGCGCGCGGCCTTCAACGGCCCCTTGCTGAGGCCAAGATAAGCCTGCTCCACGGTCGGCGGAGCTGCCGGCCCCTCCGTCCCCGTATCTGCAGCAACTGCCAGCGTCAGGGCAAAGAGGAATCCCAACAGCAAGGCTGAAGTGAATTGTCGGTACATGGTAATCTCCTGACCGTACGATAGACTATTTGGTGAACCCGAGTTCCTTGAATTTCGCCAGGATGTCCTCCTTGGAGTAGAACCCGACGTGGCGAAATACTTCCTGGCCGCTGCTATCAATGAAGATCTGCGTGGGGATGATGCGCACGCCGTAGCGCTCGCCGCCCTTCCCATCCTGCGCGAGGTTCACAAATTCGACGCTGACCTTGCCAGCGTATTCGCGCTGCAATTCATCCAGGATAGGCGCCATCATCTTGCACGGAATGCAGTGTTCGGAACCCACGTCCACCATACGCGGCAGCGTGGCGGGCGGTTTGGATTCCGATGCAGATGGTGCGGATGCCGCCGGCTTGTCTTGCTCGGCGTCAGCGGAATCGGCCTCGCCCGACTGGCGGGCCTTCTCTGTCGGCTGCGGCTTGCTCCCTGGCTGGAGCTTTGGTGCTGGCGTCGAGGTTTTCGCAGGTTCTGGCCGGGTGGTAGGCTGCACGGTAGCGGAGTCCCGCTCGCCGGCTGGTTCGGGCTCAGGCTCGGGCTCAGGTTTCGAGACTTCCGCAGGTTCTGGCTGGATGGCAGGCTGCACGCTAGCGGAGTCCTGCTCGCTGGGCGGCTCGGGCTCCTGGTCATCCGCAGGTAGCTGTAGCTCCGCTGGTGTCTGCGGCTCGACCGGCCCCACCCCGTCGCTCTCTGTCCAGACTACGTTTTGCTCCTCGTCCGCCGGCGATCTGGCGGCCTTGACTTGAAGGATCACGACCACGGCGATGACTACAACCGCCAGAATAGCGATCTTATGTGGTCTCACGGTTACCATTCTCCTGTTTGATATGGATTGCGGCTACTCATCGCACGCGCAGCAGTCGCCTGATTGCTCCACACAGCAAGCTGGGCCCTGCAGGGCGTCAGTCACGGCGCTGGCAACCTTTGCCACATCATCGTCGCGGGCCTCGAGCCCGGGCTGCTTCTCGATGCCGAGTTCGGTCACCAGAACATAGACATTGGGTTCCAGGCCGGCGTTCTCCAGCGCCTTCTTCACGCATCCCATCGGACAGCCGTCTATGGCTACGCAGGCGCCCGCTTGCTTCGTGGTCTCGATGAAGTTCTCCAGCCCGGCGCCGATTGCGATGGTGCAGTACAGCTTGCCTTGCCCCTGCTCGGTCAGGGCTTTGGCGGCCTCGTTGGAGACTTGCCCGACGTTAGACCCTCCGGAACAGGCCAGAATCAGCACATCTCCGCCACAGCACGTTTTCTCCAGCATTGGGTTCTCCCCTTTCCCTATTGAAATGGCCGAAGAGGACGCGAAGCGTCCTCACTGTTGCAGAAACTGCTTGATCTGGTCCGCCGACAGCGCCTTACCCGACGCCTTGACCTCGCCGTCAATAGCAAGGGCAGGCGTCATCATCACACCTAACTGCGCGATCTCCCGGAGGTCGGTCACCTTCTGGATGTCGGCGTCGAGGCCGAGGTCGGCGACGGCCTGCTCGGCATTGGCGGCCAACTGCTTGCACTTGGGACATCCTGTCCCCAGTATTTGGATCTTCATTTCGAACACCTCAATGTGGTTTTCGGACCGCGTTCATGCAAACGCGCCATAGATGATGCCGGAGAGCGTCGCCATGACAATCACGATAGCGGCGAAAACGAGAGTCTTTTTGGTTCCCAGAACACTGCGGATCACCAGCAGATTTGGCAGCGACAGGGCCGGGCCGGCCAGCAGCAGGGCGAGGGCGGGCCCCTTACCCATACCGCTGCCCAGCAACCCCTCAAGAATCGGGATCTCGGTGAGAGTGGCGAAATACATGAAAGCGCCCACTATTGATGCGAAGAAGTTGGCCTGCAGGGAGTTGCCGCCCACGAGCTGCGCGATCCAACTGTTGGGAATGATACCATTGTCCGTTTCCGGCATACCCAGGAGGAAGCCGGCGGCCAGGACGCCCGCGAACAGTAGCGGCATTATCTGGAGGGTGAAGTCCGAAGTGGCGTCCAACCACTCCTGGCGTTCATCAGACTTGAACCACCGCCACACCATGACACCCAGTACCGCGAGCAGAGGCAGGACAATGTACCAGTGGATTGTGTAAACGTCCCACCAGAAGCCCGACTGTTCAGCGGGCTTTGCCCAGGCGGCGAAGATAAGAATGAACACCATGACGCCGATAAAGGAAGCGGTCCGGGCCAGCGGGCGTTCGTCCTCATCAGCCGCACCCGCGAAGGCTGCCTCGGTCTCCTCGGCGCGGCTCAACTCGTCCTTGCGGAAGAAGAAGGACATCAGAAGACCGATCACCACGGCGAAAACGATGGCGCCGATCGCACGTGCTGCTCCCAGTTCAAAACCCAGCACGCGGGCTGTCAGGATAATAGCCAGAGCATTGATGGCTGGACCTGAGTAGAGAAACGCGGTGGCCGGGCCGATGCCCGCGCCGCGCGTGTAGATGCCGGCGAACAATGGGAGAACGGTGCACGAACAGACCGCAAGTATCGTCCCTGATACCGAGGCCACGCCGTACGAGAGGACCTTGTTGGCCCGGGGGCCGAAATACTTCATCACCGAAGCCTGGCTGATGAATACGGCGATCGCGCCTGCGATGAAAAAGGCCGGAACCAGACAGAACAATACGTGCTTCTGGGCGTAATCCTGCAGCATCACGAAGGTGTCCGTAATGGCGGACTGAACTCGAGGATGCTGGATGGGTATGAAATAGGCGGCCAGAAACACCGCAACTATCAAGGCGAACTTCACACGGATAGACAAGATGAATCACCTGCTGGGTTCGGATTTGCTTATGCGCATATCACTCTCCGGCGAAGGTGGAGACACTGCACGCGGCTGTCTTACGGTCCGCCTCGGCGCTGGCCGCCTCATCTATGCAGTCGAAGACGCTCAAGATACAGGGGACGAGCAGGCTGTAGTAGATGCAGTTGCCCTCGCGCCGGCTGCTGACGATGCCACAGGCCTTCATCCGGGCGAGATGCCGGGACACCGTAGGCAGCGAGGACCCGACCACCTCTTGCAGTTCGCGGACACACTTATCGCTCTCGGCGAGCGCGTCTATCATGCGCAGGCGTGCCGGATGCGCCATCGCCTTGAGCAGTTCGGCTCTGACGTCGTAGATTGTCATCTCCATGCGCTTCACCCTTCCGACGAAGCCAGCCTGCCGGGCACTGTATCCGCAGTGCTGCGACAGGCCGGGTGGATATGTGTTCCCCTTCTGATACGGGGACCGAACTATTTAGCAGTATAGCTAAATGGCTAAATAGTGTCAATAACCTATGACGCTGCCGAGTCGCAGATGTTCATCGCGGGCGCACAGAGGGAATGTCCTCTCCGGCGCGAAATACTCTCCTCAGTTCGGCCTGACGTATCCACGTCAGGCAGACTCCAACACAATCAGAGAGGCACCAGGCCACTGAGGAGAACCGGCCATGGACATCAGCAACATGAGCATACTCGAACAGGTCGAGGACTGGGGACATGCCGAGATCACACCACGGGACGACATCCCGGCCGCCAGCTATGGCACCTGGACCATCGTCTATACTGCCGGCGCCAATGGGATCGCTGTCGGCGGCGGCCTGCGCATCCTGACACCGGCCGGCGGCCGGCTGCACTGGCAGCTCGGCAAGGTCACTGCCTATGCGGAGAGCGGCGGCGCGGCGCTCGAAGTCACTACCGACAAGGTCCATCCCCGGTCGGTCCACCATAGCCACTATCCCTCAGTGACGGTGCAGGTCTATGGGCGGCGCATCGAGGCGGGGGAGAGGCTCTTCGTGGTCCTCGGCGACACCGGCGGCTACAACAGCGGCCGCTTTGTCCACACGCGCGCACCGGATTTCGCCTACTCCAACCAGTTCCAGGTCTTCGTGGACCCGGTCGGCAACGCCCGCTTCCAGATGGAGAAGCACAAGCCGGAGCGCTACCATCGCGTCGAGGGCGAGTTGACCGTCGAGACAGTCGCCGCCAGGCCCCGTGTCTTCCGCGTATCGGCACATCACCCGCCGGCTGAGGGCAAGCCGGTCGGCATCACCCTCACCGCCGAGGACGACTATGAGAATCCGGTGCGCGATTTCTGCGGCACTGCGAAGCTCGCGGCGATGGCGACGCTGGACGGCCTGCCGGAGGCCGTCGAGTTCACGGCGGCGGATGAGGGGCACACGTATTTCCAGCTCCCCGCGCCGCAGACTGATGCGCCGACATACATAACCGCGTACGACGGCGAGCGTCAGCTGATAGGGCAGTCGAATCCGCTCTGGCCGGGCTTTCACGGTGAATGGGGGACCTACTTCGGCGACCTGCACGTGATGACCGGACAGGGCGGCAATGAGGGGATGCTGGGCGAGACGGAGTCCGCGCTGGAGTATGCTCGCGATGACCGGGGCCTGGATTTCTCGGCGGTGACTAACTCCGGCCGCGACGCATGGGACATCGAGGGGCCGGTGTTC
>JAUWOG010000071.1 GCA_030612305.1 Armatimonadota bacterium
GACTGGACCGGGGCCAGCGACTATGGTTGGAGCAACGCGATGACGCTTTGGAAGTCCTTCCATGTCAGTCGGTTCGTCCCGGCACGGCACAACGGTGGCGCTAACATCGTTTTCTGCGATGGGCACGCCAAGTGGAATCACGTTCCGCTTGATCCCAACTATACGGGGACTGGTTCGCCACCACTCACTGTCCCACCGGCGGGCGTGCTGTGGAGGCCAGACGGGACGGACTAGAAGTTGGTTCGCCTGATGCAATAGAGCCGAGAGAAAGCCGGGCCGCTGACTGATACCAGTCGGCGGCTCTGTCTATTCGCCTGGGTGTTGCAGGAGGTGGTCGCGGACGGTCTCGGCGACCTTGGTGTTCATTCCGGGGACTGCGGCCAGTTGCTCGACCGAGGCGTTGCGCATGGCCTGAACCGAGGGGAATGCGGTGAGCAATGCGGCGCGGCGCTTCGGGCCGATGCCTTCAATCTCGTCGAGTACCGAAGTAGTCAGCGCCTTGCCGCGCAAGCCGCGGTGATAGGCGAGGGCAAAGCGATGGGCCTGATGGCGGATGCGCTGGAGGAGTAGTTGGGCGCGTGGATGGGCGCTCATCTCGACCGGCTCGCCACGGCCCGGTATGAAGACCTGCTCCTCGCGCTTGGCAAGGCCGGCCAGCGCAATACTCTCCCCGGCGGTCTCGTCGTCAAGTACCTTGCCCACAGCGCTGACCTGGCCCTTTCCCCCATCCACCACGCTGAGGGCGGGCAGAGGGAGGAACTTGGCGGCTCCGGCCGCGGCAGCTTTCAGCCTCCGCGCGACCATCTCAGCCAGCATCGCGTAGTCGTCCTGGCCTGCGACGGTGCGGATGCGGAAGCGACGGAACTCGGAGCTGTCCGGCAGCCCGTCGGTGAAGACGACCATCGAGCCGACAGCATGAGAGCCCTGGAGCGTTGATATGTCGTAGCACTCGATGCGGCGGGGATGGCTGTCGAGGTGGAGGGCTTCGGCAAGGTCGCCGAGCGCGGCGGCAGTGTCAGTCGCACGGCTGCCGCGCTGGTGTGAAATGGCATCGAGGGCGGCCTGGGCATTCAACTGCGCCAGTTCGACGAGGCGGCGGCGCTCTCCCCGCTTGGGGACTGAGAGGCCGACCGGCGTACCGCGCATCTCGGAGAGCGTTTCTTGCCACTCGGCATGGTCATGGAGGGGCGCGGCGAGGAGTACATGGCGGGCAGGAATGTTGCCTGCGCCATAGTGCAGGGTCATGGCCGCGGCGATGATCTCCCCCATCGAGCGGCCGCCGGTGTGAGCCAGCGTGTAGGTCTCCTGGGTGCTGAGTCGTCCGGCGCGCACGCCGAGGACTTTGACGCCGGCCTGCTCGTCGGTGCCGCCCACCTCTGCGGCACAGCCGGCCGCGGCGAAGAGGTCCTGCTCGCGGTTGTCATTGGCGACAATGACCTGGTCGTCGCCGAGCCGGCGGATGGTCTGGAGCTTGTCGCGGATTTGCGCGGCACGTTCGAAGTCAAGGTGCTCGGCCGCCTGCCGCATCTCGGCTTCCATCTCGGCGGCGATGTCGTCGGTCTTGCCGTCGAGGAACCTGATGACCTGCCGCGTGATTTCCTCGTACTGTTCCGGGGTGACCTTGCCGGTGCATGGTCCGACACACCGGCCCATGTGGTGGTAGAGGCACGGCTTGCCGACCGGCTCGCCGTCGCGGTTCTTGCGACACTGGCGGAGGCCGAAGAGCTGGCTCACCATGCGGCGCGTGCGCCACATGACCGCAGCCGTCGGATAGGGTCCGAAAATCTCGCCGGCGCTGAAGCCATGGACTTCGTGGCGCTTGGGGTCGTGGAAGCCGCGGCGGTGGCTGCCGCGTCCGCCGGGGATACGGACTGCGGCGTCGGCAGGCAGATCCCGGATGACCATCAGGCGGGGGTAGATCTCTGCGGTCAGACACAGATAGGGGTAGCTCTTGTCGTCGCGGAGGCGGATGTTGAAGCGGGGGCGGTGCTGCTTGATGAGGGTGGCTTCGAGGATGAGGGCTTCGGTCTCGGTGCGGGTGAGGATGTAGTCGAAGTCGGCGAGGTTCTCGACCATGGTCTGCGCCCAGCCGCCGGTACGGTGTGTGTCGCCTCGGACGTGCTGGCGGAGGCGGGCGATAAGAGACCGCGCCTTTCCGACATAGATGATCTCGCCCCCGGTATCCTTGAGCAGATAGACGCCCGGAGTGGAGGGCACCTGCTTGAGTTTTTTCACCAGTTCATCGTGGTCCATGGTGTTGATTGAGGGCGTCCGGTACCTGCCAGCGCAGATCGCTGCTATGGGTGACTGGGCCAGCCTGGAATTGCACGCGCGGGGCGCGCGCAATGGCATTGTACTCGCAGTGCGACTACAATGCTGCGACAGGCCCCTCCATTACGACCAACGGCCATGAACTGGTAGCTACTGGCATAGATCCGTGTCATGTGTCAAATGCCAACGGGAAGGATGCCTGTCCTCCATGTTCAAGGTGAGTAGCTGCCCCGGGTGAAGGCGGCGCTATTCGGCGATGGAGCCCTTCAGTTCCTTGATTTCGTCGCGGAGTTCTGCCGCACGCTCGAAATCTAACTCCTCGGCGGCCTTGCGCATCTCGATCTCCAGAGCGATGACGACATCGCCGATATCATCGGCATCCATCGCCGACATCGCCTCGGCACTGACGACGCGACGGACGGCCTGCTCATCCACGACGCCGCGAATGGTGTCGCGGACCGCCTTGTCCACGGTCCGGGGGATGATGCCATGCTCTTCATTGTAAGCGCGCTGCATGGAGCGGCGGCGGTTGGTTTCGTCTATGGCCGCGCGCATCGCGTCAGTGATGCCATCGGCATACATGATGACTTTTCCGTCCTCATGGCGAGAAGCGCGGCCCATGATCTGCATGAGTGAGGTCTCGGAACGGAGGAAGCCCTGGCGGTCGGCGTCGAGGATGGCGACCAGCGACACCTCGGGGAGGTCGAGCCCCTCGCGGAGGAGGTTGATGCCGACGAGCACATCATGGAGGCCGAGCCTCAGATCGCGGAGTATCTCACTCCGCTCGAGGGTGTTAATGTCGGAGTGGAGGTACGTGACACGCACGGCAGTCTCAGCGAGATACTCGGAGAGGTCCTCGGCCATGCGCTTGGTGAGGGTGGTGACGAGGACTCGCTGCTCGCGCTCGACACGCTTCTTGATCTCTGCGATGAGGTCGTCAATCTGCCCTTTGGTGGGTCGCACTTCGACCTCGGGGTCGAGGAGGCCGGTGGGTCGGATCACGCACTCGACGATTCTGTCGGCCCGCTCCGTCTCGTACGTGCTCGGCGTTGCGGAGGTGTAGATGACCTGGCTGACGCGCTGCTCCCCCTCGGTGAAGGTAAGCGGGCGATTGTCGTAGGCCGACGGGAGGCGGAAGCCATGCTCGACGAGGCTGTCCTTGCGCGAGCGGTCTCCATAGTACATCCCGCGAATCTGGGGGACCGTCTGGTGCGATTCATCAGCAATGAGCAGGAAATCGTTGGGGAAATAGGTCATCAGCGTCGCCGGCGGCCGGCCGGGCTTGCGGCGGTCGAGATGCCGCGAGTAATTCTCGATGCCCTGGCAATATCCGATCTCGCGGATCATCTCGAGGTCATAGTTGGTGCGCTGCTCGAGGCGCTGTGCCTCGAGTAGCTTGCCGCGGCTGCGGAAGTACTCGAGGCGCTGGTCCAGTTCCTGCCGGATAGTGCCCATGGCGTGCTCGAGATGCTCGGCGGAGGTCACAAAATGGCTGGTCGGGAAGATGACAACAGCGTCGCGGGTCTCGAGGACCTCTCCCGTCAGTTCGTTGACCCGTGTGATGCGCTCGACCTCGTCGCCGAACAGTTCGATGCGGGTGATGATGTCCTCGTCCACCGGATGGACCTCGATGACGTCGCCGCGCACGCGGAAGGCACCGCGGTCAAGGGCGACATCGTTGCGTGCGAACTGCATGTTGACGAGGTGGCGGAGGATGTCGTCGCGCTCGACATGTTGGCCCACGCGCAGGTCAAGCGTGATCTCCTTGTACTCCTCGGGCGACCCGAGACCGAAGATGCAGGAGACCGAGGCGACGACTATTGTGTCGCGCCGGGAGGCGACGGAATGCGTCGCGGAGTGGCGTAGGCGCTCGATTTCGTCGTTGATCTGCGCGTCCTTCTCGATGTAGGTGTCGGTCGCCGGGAGGTAGGCTTCCGGCTGGTAGTAGTCGTAATAGCTGATGAAATACTCGACGGCATTGTCGGGGAAGAACTCGCGGAACTCCATGCACAACTGCCCGGCGAGGGTCTTATTGTGCGCCATCACGAGCGTCGGACGCTGCACGGCCTCGATGACCTTGGCGACAACGTAGGTCTTGCCGGAGCCGGTGATGCCGAGAAGGACCTGGTCGCGCTCACCTTGCGATATGCCGTCGGCCAGCGCCGCTATCGCCTCGGCCTGGTCGCCCTTGGGCTCATATTCGGATACGACCTTGAAGTCAGGCAATTCTGCGCTCCATGAGATCGCGAATCGAGGACGGTAAGAAGGTATTATAGCACAGAGGAAGCGCAAGGTGAGGGACTGCGATGGAATGGGGGGCGGAGGATGTCTGCGGGCGGGAGCCGGTGCTTGCGCGGAAGAGTCAGAAGGCGGTGAAGCCGCCGAGTTCGAGGGAGATGCGGTTGGTCTCATCGCTGTAACTGAGGCCGATCTCCCGCTGGCCGAAGACGCGGGCGAGAGTCAGCTCCCACTCGCTGAAAGTGACGCCGTCGAAATCATAGTACGTTCCAGCCAGTTCCCAGCGCCACTTGGGACTGGGATAGAGGTTGATGTCGAGGTAGGCAAAGGTGTCCTCAAAGGTGATATTGTGGCTGCCGTAGAGAAAGATGTACCATTTTCCCCGGCGAGTAATCAGGTCGAAGGAGAGAGTCTGCTCGAGACCGTCAACGGTGGCGTCGCCGGTGAAATACTCGGCCGTATAGCCCAATCCCATCGAGGCACTGCGGCCGAAACGGTGATCGAAGTCAAGGTCGAAGCGCACGGCGTTGGCACTATAGCCGCCCGTGTCCCAGGAGAAGACGTTGCGGAGACCGGGCCTGAGCGTGGTCCGCGAACCGAGGTCATGCGTGCCGAAGTTGAGGGACGCATAGAGCTGGTTGTTGAACTCGAGTTGATTGGTGAGGAAGCTGCGCTCGGCGCCGAGGGGTCGGCCGAGGCGGTATGACTTGTGGCTATCGAGGCGGATGGGGTTGGAGAGCCAGTCGCCGACTAGGCCGTAGCTGTCAATGTACTCCCTCGGATCATCGTAGTATGCGCGGATATTGTAGCGGCCGCTGCTTGTGTACTGGTAGATGCTGGCGTCGGAGAAGAGACTGTGATGGTCGGGCATGGCGACGTTGACGTAGGAGCGGGCATCGCCCCGTATGGTGCGCTGGTCCTGCCACTGCCAACCCCATTCCGAGCGCGGGAGGCCTGCTACCTCGATGCTGCCCTCATAGTCATCGTCGAGTGCCCGGTATTCCCGTTCCCATGCGAGTGCCCAGCCATCTCGCGAGGCGACGGAGCCGGCCTGCGTCCCGTGCTGGATCTTCACAGCGCCAGTGGTGGTTTCCGTCACGCTGTAGAAATAGGGGAAGTCGAGCGCCACGCCGCCGTCGGAGCTGATGCTGAACATGTTGGAGTTGCTGCTGCCGGTGTAGCCCGGCAACCCGATGATCCAGATGGGCAGGAAACTGAGGATCTTCTGGTTGCCCACCCACGCGGAGCCGCGTCGCAGCACGATCTTGTCGCCGATGAAATACGAGAGGCCTTCGGCAAGGAGCCACGTCTGGGTCTCGCGCTCGTCGCTGCGGAAGGCACAGGGCGGGAGTTCGAACGGCTCCTGTAGAGGCGTCAGGTCATAGGCATCAAAGAAGACGCGCTCGACGCCGACATCCCCGAGTCGCCGCAGGCACCCCTGGCGGGTGCCGAGATCGAAGTACAACTGGTTTCCGGCGAGTTGATGCCCATCAGCCAGCAGCACCACACCGTCGGGTTCCAGCGATGCCGCCTGGATGTAGAAGCCGCTGAGATCAATCGTAACGCTGTCGGTGGCGGCGATGCTGAGTTTGCCGAGGCGCACCTGAGCTTCGTCGCGTGCCTCAATGACGCGGTGATCCACACTGAAGCCGACCCAGTTGCCCCTGACGTGGATGACCTTGGCGACCGGGCGGGCGGCCTCACCTTCGGGGAGGAAACGGATTGTCGTCCTGTTGCGAGCTTCGCCAACCCAAGCCGTGATCGTCGCCAGGCCGGCTGTGTCGCTGCTGGCAAACACGATGCCCGAGCCGCCATTGGCACGGATCTGAAGGCTCTTCTGGCGACTGACGTTGTCCTCCGACAGATAGCCGAGACTCGTACTGACGACTACGTCAACCTGCTGCGTGACGAGTCGGCCGGTATGTTCCCGGATCTCGATGCGGACACGAGCCTCGGTTTTGTTGTCGGCGGGCACTTGTGTGGGGTTGGCCGTGAGCTTGAGGCGATACTGGCCAGCACGGGGCATCTGCGCGCAGACGTGCGTCGCACCAAGTAGGATCAGAGCGGCGCTCAACAGGAGCCCCTTGAGCAGCTCTGGCATCTGTCTGTGGATAGGTGATCGAATCATGCTCGCGGAGTCAGGCGTGCGCGTTGTGTGGGTGTGTGGTGTGTCTATGGCGTTCCGCCCTCGGGATGAAGCGGCGACCCGGGGGCGGAGTGTGCAACACGTGCGTGGTAATTGTGCCTACCGGGTGAACCACAGATTGCCTGAGTACTTGTAGTCTGAGGCCTGCCCGCTGGTGTAGAGGACTCTTACGCGGTACTGGTAGGCGTGTCTGCCCGTCAGCGTGTTCGTGTCGGTGTACCCGGTCTCGTTGGGGCCGACGTTGCTGGGTAGTATGCTGAAGCCGCCGCCGTCCAGCTGGCGCGATATTTCGTAGCGGAGGATCTGCAGCGTGGTACCCGTTGGCGGGTCCCACATGAGCTGGATGTTGGTCTGGAGCGGCTGAAGCGTCAAGTTGGTGATCGGCTTGGCCTGCTCGGCGGGTCCGGGCGGGGGTACAGCATCGCCGGAGTTGTTGACGCCGATTACCAAGACGCCGAGTGCAATTGCGTAGAGCAGCCACTTCCAGCTTTTGCTTTTGGCTCTCTTTGTCACAGGTTGCACGCCGACCGGCTCCCCGGCGAGCGTCCGGGCCGCCTGGGCTGCCGCGGCTTTCACAGCCGCGGAGATAAGCGGCTTGTCACTCCCGGTGTAGTGCGCGAAGGTCTTGCTCGTGCCCGTGACGCCAAACGCTTTGAACACCGTGAGCTTATCCTCATCCACAACATCGCCGGTCGCCTCGTCCACGTTGCCTTTGACCTGATACGCCTGGCCGGAGAGAACCGCTTTGACCTGGCGCGGCTCGTCCTGTATCTCCAGTGATTTCAGGTTCGCGATGAGGACGTAGTCGAACTCGAGTACCCCACCGAGGAAGAGCGCGAGGCCGGCATCAGCCATCTCGCCGGCTTCGACATCAACCTGGCGCAGGCGGCCCTCAGCCACGGCACGACGCACGAGTGGGGAGTGTGCGGAGAATTTCGTGGCCGCAAAGCCTGTCTGCGCATCAATGGCCATGTGCAGAGCCGAGGTGACTCTGTAGTCGAGGCCCTCGACGCCGCTTTCGCTCTCGTCGAGCACCGAGAAAACGAGTATCGTCTTGGTCTCGCCCTGGGCCACGCTGCTGACGCTCATCGGCAGCAGTAACGAGGCCACCATACATGCTGTGAGCAACAGACTGATAGTGCGATAGCTGCTTCGTCTCGTGATCGCATACATTACATTACTTCCCCCTTGCGGGAAGGCCAGGTAGATACGCTATTGCTCGTGTGCGCCGCCGTCCACGTCAGCGACGGATATTGAAGGTCCTCATGATGTTGGCTATCTGCCCTGTGTCCGGACACCGTGCCTTGATGTGGCAGATGTAGCAGCCGGCTGGGACGGGGGCTCCGGCAATGTTCTGTCCGCTCCAGACGACAGTGCTGGTGCCTTCAGGCGATACGCCGAGAGAGGCCACGCGCCCCACCGGGACGCCAGATATGTTGCGGATGACGACCTGGATCTCGGCCGGGACACTGAGGCCGTAGGTGATCGCCACCTGCCCGCCCGGGGCTTGCTGTGCGTTGAGGCTGCTCACCGAGAGCGTCCCCGCGCCTCGCTGCCGGACGACGAGTTCGAGGATGCGCGTCTCCCTGGCCTGCTTGGTCCGATACGTGTAGGAGCTCGCGGTGCGCATGTAGCAGCGCTGACCGCTTGTGGTATCAACGATAGTGCCGATGAGTTCGCCGGGCATCTCGGACAGGTCACCCCAGTGTACGGTCACGTCCCGGCCCGCGGCTCCGCTTGTCACGGCGAGGCGCCACGTCATGCGGGCCTTCGCCGGTCTCCTGTCAACCAGCAAGAGGGCGGTCTCATCCGCGCCGCCGTCACCGCAGACGAAGGCCGCCGCGAGCGCATTGGCCGCATCGCTGGTAGCTACCGGCGGCTGGGGAAGGTC
>JAUWOG010000252.1 GCA_030612305.1 Armatimonadota bacterium
AGCGCCTGGCGTGCTCCTCCGACAATCCCGGCGCAGTCTGGCAGGCCACCGTCGCTGACAACGTCCCCGTCATTGACCAGGTCGCAGCGTGCGCAACTGCCGGCGGCCCGATCTTCCTCTACTCCCAGCAGGTCGGCGGCCAGACCTTCGTCCACTTCTCCATGCTCCATTTCCGCACCGGCCAAGCTCGCGTGCCTCTCAGCGGTGAATCCCTCAAGGGCACCATCGGCCGCGGCAGCCTCCAGTCTGCTACATTCGATGTCGGCCCCTACGGCGCGGAGGTCACCGTCATCGCCATTGATGGCAACACCCAATACACCTACCGCTGGGACATCAACGTGCATGGCACCAGCAAACAGACAGCCGACCCCGTGGCAGCGCAACTCCCGGGCGGCGCCGGCACCACGCCCACTACTCCGACGACTACCACCGGCCCGGCCGGCAACATCGCCCTCTCCATCCTCTTCCTCGTTGACTGCAGCGGCAGCATGCGCGGCTCCAAGATCGAGGCCGCCAAGCAGGCCGTTGTCAACTCGGTCAACCAGACTAATGACGGCAATACCGAATGGGCCCTGCTCGGTTTTGGTGGCGCATGCACCTGCTGGCAGATCGTCCCCTTCACCACTGATGCATCAAAGCTCCAATCAGCCGTCGGCAGTCTCGTCGCCGATGGTGGCACGCCGCTGACATACTCGATCTACAAGGCAACAACCTATCTCGTCAAGAACGGTCACGGTACTAACGGCCGCCTCATCGTCCTCTGTGATGGTGACAACAGTTGCGGCCAGCGCCACGGCGGAGGTCGCACCGAAGCCGCCGCCGGGCTCCGCACCATCATCACATCTCACAACATTGCCGGTGGCGATGAGCAGCCCTGAGCGCCCACGGCATCTGGGGTAGCACACGGAACAACGGGGGTTGAATGATGAAGAGCATCTGGCAATCGGGTGTTGTAGTGCTTGTGATGCTGGCTGCCAGTGCCTGTGTATTCGGCAGCCAAGGCATCGCGCACCAGTATGTCGCGCTTCAGGCGCTGGCGAACGCCCCACAGAAGGTCAGGACGATCTGCAACAACAACCTCGACGCCTATCTGGCGGGCTCAACGGGCCCGGATATCGCGCTCACGACGTATTTGGTTGCCGAGTTCTTTGAGCTCAGTCACCCCGGCGCGGAGGCGCACTACGAGCGCACCGGGCTGCTGATCATGAACATGCTCGACCTCGCGCAGAAGAACCCGGACCCGGTCGTGCGCGATGCCCAGACCGCCTTTGCGCTCGGCTGGCTCACCCACTACTGCACAGACTGCAAGATACACGAGCTGGTCAATGAGTTCGGCGGCTACTTCTCGGGCGGCCACCGTTGCCAGGTTCGCCACAAGCACCTGGAAATCGTCGAAAGCGAGCACGTACTCCAGAAGGTTTCCAACCCGAACCGCTATGTGGTCAGCGCCTTTGCTGTGCCGATCTTCCTCATCACATCCGCCTTCCACGAGACCTTCCCAATGAAGACGATATACGATCCGAGCTACACACTGGTCAACGACTATTCCTTCCAAAAGGATCTGGCCAAGTCCGCAGCACTGATGAGTTCGGCGACCCAGTTCATGGTCAACGTCCATAACGGCAGTACAGCTTGGACCGGGCCTGTCTTCAGCACTATCCTCAAGGGCTACCCGCCCACAGGCGAGGAGTACAAGAAACTCATCGACCCGTTGAAGATCGACAATGTCGAACTCGAGCCGCCGGACCGAGCCGCCGGAGAAACCCAGGCGCACTTGAAGATTACCTACACCGTCGAGGACCTCCGCCTGTATGAACTCTGGTGTCAGAAGTGGGACCGGGTGGCCCCAACCGCCGTGTCAATGTCCGTGACCCACTTCAACTCATGGGTGAGCGACCCGGCCCAGTTCAGGGTGTTTGACCGCAACCTCGACACCGGGGGCAACGTCGGCAGCACATTCAACCCCGCCACCGCATGGCCGGGCAATCCGGACATCAGGTCCATGCTCGCCTTTCTTGAGATCAAGGACAAGGATGGCAACGAGATTGCCAACTGGCCGGCGGACGGCAAATGGGCGCCCATAGTGCTTGCGACCCCGGGGATCGCCGGCGACAGCACCGCCATCATCAGCCAATGGGAGAGTTGGAACAAGGGCAAGGCGGGCCAGTGCTTCATCAAGATCCCGTTTGATGCCACCAAGCCGGCCCCCTATGACGTGAAGTTGCGCTTCGCATTCGCCCAGAAGCAGGGCAAGAAGCTCTACGGCTGGCCCGATGATGGCATCTCCGTCGAGGCAGAATGGGCCGGCAAGCTCGGCGGCGACCCGGAGCTCTCAGTGTGCTTCCTTGTTGACTGCAGCGGAAGCATGGGCGGGCACAAGATAGCTGATGCCAAACAAGCCGTCCGCCAGACCGTGGCGAAGACCAACGACGGCAAAACCGAGTGGTGCCTGCTCGGGTTCAGCGCGTGCACCATCCGCCGCCATTGCGGGTTCACGATGGACCCGCAGGAACTCATAGCCGCCGTGGACACACTCGCCTCGGGTGGCGACACCCCCCTCACATACTCGCGCAACAAGGCCATCACCTACCTGACCACCAGGGGCAGGGGTAAGACAGGACGACTCGTAGTGCTCTGTGATGGCCAGGACAACTGCCCGGAGCGTGGCGGTATCAGGCAGGAAGAGGCGGCCGCGACCCTGCGCAAGGTCTTCAAGCAGGTTCACGAGACACAGATGCAGGGCAATCCTTGACGATGCAGATGCCGGCGTAATGCACGCCGGTTCGTATGCAGCAACACTAACTGTCCGGAGGTGGACAGACGGAATGAACGGATACCTTGGACGAATACTGATCGTATTGGCGCTTCTGCTCACAGCCGCCGCGTGCCCCGCGGAGATTGTTGATTTGTCAACTCCCGGCGAAACCATTGAGGATGCTCTGAAAGAGGCGCAGGCGGCGGTGGCGAATAGCCCGATGAAGCTGAGCATCAGCGCCGTCGGTTTTGACTTGTCTCCCGGCTCCGAGGCCGAGAAGTACCTGCAGGATATGGCCTCCATCGGGGGCGGCGCTTACTTCGCAGCATCTGACAGCGGCGAGTTGACCCAGGCCCTGACCGGCGCCGCTACCGGACAGACCTCCGGATACGGCGGCACGCCTATCATCACCAGCCCGCAAAATGGCGATACCGTCGGCCCTGCCACTATGGTCGTCGGCACCGCCCAGCTTCAGGGAGACGGCGTCATCGTCATTCAGACGCAGGTTTACGACCAGCTCAATGGCGACTTCATCAAGATGGTCCCCGGCCATCGCCACAAACTCAACCCCGACGGCTCCTTCGCGCTCCTCGTCGCAACGCCGCTCATCTCCTTCGGCGTCAAGCGCCCGCTGCGCTACGAGATACACGCCTTCACCGCCACCCGCGATGGCGACAAGTCCCCCCACGCCATCGTCACCGTGGAACAGCCGGCACCGACACCGTGAGCGCCATCCAGTCACGCTCAATCCGCCTCTGTACATAGGCGTCAACTCTGGTGTAGAATGCTTTCAGAGGAGGTCACACATCATGAGGGCACGATCGCTCATACTTGTCGTCTGCATGCTCGTCGGCATCAGCGCCGGAGCGTATGCGGTGGCCGATGAACCAAAGGAAGAGAAGAAAGCTGAGACCGAAGAAGAGGCCAAGCCGGAAGCCAAGCCCGAAACCACAACTCCCCCGCCTCCCGCACCCCCACCGGACCCGGATGCCCCCATCGTCTTCGCACCAAAGAAGGGCGACCTCGTCGGCCCTGCTACCATGGTGCGCGGCAAGGCCAAGCCCGGCTCACTCGTCGTCATCAAGAGCGAGGTCTTCGACATCATTGACAACAACCCTCACCCCAGAATGGTCCCCGGACACCGCCACTACGTCAACCCGGACGGCACCTTCGCCCTTCTCATCGCCACGCCTCGCATCTTCATCGGCCTCCACCTCCGCGTCCGCTACGAGATCCACGTCTTCACACTCAAGAAGGACCGCACCGAGTCAAAGCACGTCATCATCCCGGTGACCCAGAAACCCCCCACGCCGTAGGCTGCTACACCCGCACCCGTATGCAGCCTGCCAGGCCTTGATAGCCCGGGGCCCGTCGTGGCACGGCGCGAGACAGACCGCTGCACCAGCATCACACAAACACAAGCGGCGAGGCCATTTCTATCGGCCTCGCCGCTCCTTATTCCCTCACCAATCTATCTCCGCCGACCTTCGCTCTCCCTCCCGCTCTAAGCGATGGGTGGCTCGGCTTGAGCTTGCTGCTATGCACCAAGCTCAAGTGAAAACAGGACAAGCCATGCTTGTCCTGTTTTCAGCTTCCAGCCCGGGGCCTTTGCCGTCTGCTCTCTCCTTGCCTTACCTACTCCCTCGCCACCTCGTCGGCCTTCTCCGCCACCTTCCGGTACGCCGTCGCCTGCTCCTCGATCACCTCGGCCACATAGTGCTTGAACCACGGTATCCCGTAGATCCGCCATTCCAGCTCCGTCACCGGCAGGCTCTTGTCACCCTCGCGCACATCCCAGTCCGAGTTCGCGATCCGCGTCGGCTTCCCATGCCCGTAGATGTCCGCCGTCTGCATCAGGGGATGTTCATGCAGCCCGCCTCGCCAGCCGGCCCTGCACACCCCGCCTTCCGCCTGCACTGCCTCCCCATACTTCGCCAGCGGCAGCCCGTCGAGTTCCTCCGCCCTATAGAGCCCTCGCGGCGCATACCAGCCCCCCATATTGCTACCGCTGTCCTTCGCCGGTCTGTGCGCCTGCAGACCCGGCACCTCCTCCAGCAGGTCCCAGAAGTAATTCATCGCCTTGAGTATCTCTTCCATCCGCGCCCTGTAGTGCCTCAGTTGCACCCGCGCCACCGCCGAAGTCAAC
>JAUWOG010000601.1 GCA_030612305.1 Armatimonadota bacterium
CTCCACTATGACGATGCCCTGCGAATGGCCGACAACACGATGGTCTATCGGTATACGGTCAAGGAGATCGCGTTGCTCAACGGGTACTATGCCACGTTCATGCCGAAGCCGCTGGCGAATGTGAATGGGAGTGGGATGCACGTGCATCAGAGTCTGTGGGAGGGCGATCGCAATGCGTTTTTCTCGGACTCCGATGAGTATCACCTGTCGGAGGTGGCGAGGAAGTTCCTGGCAGGGCTGCTCATGCACGCGCGGGAAATAACGGTAGTGACAAACCAGTGGGTGAACTCGTACAAGCGTCTGATACCGGGCTATGAGGCGCCGGTGTATGTTTCGTGGGCGCAGATCAACCGCTCAGACCTGGTGCGGATACCGTCGTACCGGGAAGGGTTGGAAGCGTCGGTGCGTATGGAATACCGGGCCCCGGACCCGGCGTGCAACCCGTACCTGACATTCGCAGTGATGCTCGCGGCAGGGCTGGCGGGCATCGAGAATGACTACGAGTTGCCGCCGCCGACGGAGGAGAATGTCTATAAGCTGTCGCGGCCGGAGCTGGAGGCACGCGGGATTGCGATATTGCCGGGGACTCTACGTGAGGCGCTCTATGTCGCAGAGAAGAGCGAAGTGCTGCGTGAGGCGCTTGGGCAGGATATGTTCGATGTGCTGATGGAGAACAAGAAGATCGAGTGGGACCGGTACCGTTCGCAGGTGACCTCGTGGGAACTCGATACGTACCTGGCGGTTCTGTAGGTCGGGGATGGGGGATGGGAAGCACCTGGGCCGGAATTGTACTCGTGAGTGAATGAATGCAGAGTGGGTGAGAGATGCGGATTTCCTTCTTCGGAGCGGCGCGTACGGTCACCGGATCACAGTACCTGTTGAGTACGGACCGTGGGCGCGTGCTGGTGGATTGCGGGATGTTTCAGGGCAGGCGTCACATGCGGGAGCAGAACCGCATGGATTTCCACTTCAACCCGGCGAAGATTGACCACGTCATCCTCACCCACGCGCACATAGACCACTGCGGGCTGCTGCCGCGCCTCGTGGCAAGCGGCTTCAGAGGTCGCATTACGACGACCGAGCCCACCGCGGACCTCTGTGAGATACTGCTTCTGGACAGTGCGCACATCCAGGAGGAGGACGCGAGATACGATTTGAAGAAGTGGAAGCGCCACGGTCGGGGCGGGCCGCCGCCACAGCCTCTGTACACGAAGGCGGATATCCCGCCGACGCTGGAGTTGCTGCGGGCCGCCGAATACGACGAGACCGTCCAGATAGCGCCGTGGCTGCGCGCGAGATTCACAGATGCAGGCCACATCATGGGCTCGGCGATTGTGGAGTTGTGGCTTGGTGAAGGCGCCGATACGACGAAGGTGGTGTTCTCCGGGGATCTGGGGAATGTCGGTCAGCCGCTTCTGCGTGACCCGCAGCCCGTGGATGAAGCGGACTACCTGGTCATAGAGTCCACGTATGGGAACCGGCTTCATGTACCGGCGGCAGAGCATGACGCGGCGTTTGCGCGGCTCGTGAAGAACACGATACAGCGGCGGGCGCATCTGATAATCCCGGCGTTCTCAGTCGGCCGGACGCAGGACGTGCTGTATGAGCTCAACAAGCTGGTGGAAAGCGGAGAGATCAAGCACGTGCCGGTGTATCTGGACAGCCCGCTGGCGATAAGAGCGACGAAGATAGTGCGGAAGCACCGGGACTGCTTTGATGCCGAAGCGCAGGCGATGCTGGCAGTAGGGGACCAGCCGACGGATTTCCCGGGTCTGCGTTTCACCCCCAGCGTCGAGGAATCGAAGGCCATCAACAGAACGGAAGGGCCCTTCATTGTCATCTCGGCGAGTGGCATGTGTACCGCCGGTCGCATTCGCCACCACCTGCGCAACCACATCGGCCACAAGGATGACACTGTATTGCTGGTCGGATTCCAGGCCGCTGGCACGACCGGGCGATACCTCCAGGACGGCGGGAAAGACGTGAGGCTGTTCAAGGAGTGGTACCCGGTCAAGGCAGATGTGGTGAGCCTGAGCGGCTTCTCCGCGCACGCGGACCTGAAGGGATTGCTGGATTGGGCGTCGCAGGTGAAGGGCGTGAAGGGAGTGTTCGTTACTCACGGTGAAGAAAGCACATGTCTGGACTTTGCGGCGACGCTGCACCGGAAGCTGGGTCTGAAGAGCTATGCTCCGGAGGCGGGCTATGCAGCGGAGTTGGGCGGGGATGATGCGGATGACGCTACGGAGGAGATGAAGACAATCTGGGCGCGTCCGGCTTCGGACGCGGAGATGACGCTGTAGGTATGTAGTCGAGCTTGACATTTGACAGAGGGGGAGTATAATTACACAGTCAACCTAACCCAAAGAGAGAAGGTGTCCTGATGCGAAAAGGTTTCACGCTGATCGAATTACTAGTGGTTATCGCGATAATCGCGATCCTACCCCTGATGTCAATGTAACATCGCGCAGGCTGGTGTTGTATGCTGGCAGCAGCCTGGCTGTTCCCCTTTTTCCGTCCTCCCAGTCACCATCTGTCAAGCTTTTTGCGATTGCCGTTTTGTGCCGCTACT
>JAUWOG010000237.1 GCA_030612305.1 Armatimonadota bacterium
ATCTCCAGCAGCCGCAGGAGAGCTAACTCATCATCCACTAGCAGTATCTTCTTTGGCATGGCAATTGCCCCTCATTTCCCACGAACTGAAACGGCCGCGCTACTGGCTTTTCCTGGCCTCCTCATACCCGTTTTTCCGTCGCATTTAACACGAACAGGCAATGATTGCGCCAGCCTTGAGGCCTCCTTGCGGCAAGCCCCAGAGTTCTCACGTGCAGAGAACAGAACACGCGCCTTCGCCTCCTGAGACGATGGCTGCTGCCGTCGGTGCAGCGGTCGCCTCAGCGCCCCCGTCTCTCCCTGCTGCGGCTATCTCCACGGTAGGGGACAAAAAAAGAAGGTCACACACATCATCCAGGGAATCTATCTACCGCTGTCACACGTCATAGCATCCAGGAGGACGCAGCAAATGGCGGATGAAACGAGAGTCGCTTTTGTCGGTGCCGGGGGCATGGCCCAGGCGCACATGGGGAACCTGGCCGATGTCGGGGGCGTGGATATCGTCGCGATTTGTGACGTTGCGGAGGACCGCGCGAAGGAGACAGCCGCGGAGCACGAGGCCGCAGCCTACACAGACTACCGCAAGATGCTCGATGAGATCGAGGCCGACGCCGTGTACGTGGTCGTGCCGCCCGGCCATCATGAAGATGCCGAGGTGCTCGCCGTGCGCAAGGGTTGCCATCTCTTCGTCGAGAAGCCGGTGGTGCTCGACATGGACAAGGGCTACGAGATCGCCGAGGAGATCGAGAAGGCCGGCGTGCTGTCATGCGTCGGCTATCAGCTTCGCCTCTTCGACGCGACTCAGCGGGCGCGCAAGTACCTGGCCACACGCACCATCGGGATGGTCAGCTCTCACCGCTGGGGCGGATTCCCCGGAGTTCCCTGGTGGCGCGTCATGTCGCGTTCCGGCGGGCAGCTTCACGAGCAGACGACTCATCAGGTGGACCTGATGCGCTATCTCGCCGGCGAGATCGTGGAGGTCTATGCCCAGTACTCCCTCCGCGTAATGACCGATGTCGAGGGCCTCGACATCCCCGACGCCCAGGGCGTCCTCTTCAAATTCCTCGATGGCGCTGTCGGCACGTGTGTGACGAGTCCGATGATGCGCCAGGGCGGCGGTCTCAGTGACCTCAGATTCCTCGTCGAGGACCACATCCTCGAGTGGCAGACAACGGGCAATGTGCTGATGCCCGCGGATGATGAGGAAGTGACGGCCGAGCCGGAGGAGGCGGTGACGATTGACGCGGCCTTCATTGCCGCGATTCGCAGCGGCGACTCCGCGCCGATACCGTGCTCATACCGCTCCGGCCTGCAGACGAGCGCCGTGACCCTGGCGGCAAACGCCTCCGCCCGCACCGGCAAGCCGGTCCAGGTTCCGATGGTCTAGCAGGTACGCTCTCGTGTCGCCTGCGAAAAAAAGTGGAACACAAACGCCTGCCCGCATGTTTTATTCCCATAGGCAGGTTTGCGCGACCGCCTGTGTGGAATACTTAAAGAGTGGAAAGGCACACATCGGAAGCGTGCGCAGTGCCTTGGGAGAGAGGCAGGCGTCTGCGGGAGGCTGTGAACCGCCGCCCTCAGAATTGTTGAGCCGCACAGACAAACCGCAGCTACAGTTGGCGCTGTACACAGTGTGGCGCCGGGAGGTGACGTACTAATGAGCCGAGAGATGACAGTGAAGCGGACAGGCTTTACGCTCATCGAACTTCTGGTGGTCATTGCTATTATCTCCATCCTGGCTTCGATGCTCATGCCCGTTTTTGCCAGGGCAAGGGCAAAAGCCCGCCAGACTTCCTGTCTCAGCAACGTCAAACAGCTCACGCTGAGCCTCAAGATGTACGTCCAGGACTATGACGAGATGTTCCCCTACGGCGAGACGGCCAACGCCGGCACCTTCTGGCACCAGGCTATCTACCCCTACACTCACAACCGCCAGATCATGCGCTGCCCGGACCGCAGAGGGATGTATGTCGGCTACGGCTACAACTGGCTTGTCGGCGCAACCGGCACCTCGGAGGGCCAGTTCTTCGATTCGGCGATGAAGATACTGATCGGCGATGTGCCACCCGAGTGCCTCGGCGCTACGAATGGCTCGCCCGGGACCGAGTGGTGGATCAATGATCCGGGCAACGATCTGTGCGGCGCTATCGGAGGCACTGCCCAGGCCGCCAGCGAAGACGCCTCCACCAACTGCTTCACGGACATCGGCCGCCCGCAGCGACACAATGACGGGTGCAACTGGGGCTACGTTGACGGCCATGCCAAATGGGCACGCGAGGAATCCATTGACCAGGCCGCCTTCTGGGTGCCGGCGGCTGTCACTGAGTAACAGGCCGACGCATTCAGATAACGGTCTCGCTCAAACAGCAGACCGCCAAATGGTCTGCTGTTTCTGTCTTCCGACCTACTACGGGATATAGTAAGAATCTGCCACAGTGAGGAAGAATGCGACACGACTCCCCGCTGGTGGTTCTTGGCAGCTTCTGTCAGTCTCACAACGCTCGTGCGCAACGCATGTCACGAAGCCGCCCTGTTCGTGTCTGTGCTGAACTCGCCGAGGTAGCATCGGGGGGCGGGCGAAATGGGCCGTAGAGAACTCGCCGCGACCGCCGCAAGCCCCATCAGAGACAATGACGCCGAGCGCGACTACGTCGTGGCATGGCTGCCAGAGTCAGCCGGCGGCGCTGAAGCACTCGTCGGCTGGATTGGCATGGCCGCCTCCGAGCGGGGCGTCACCCGCCTCGTGCTGCCCCGGGTTTCTCTGGCCGATGTGATGGCGCAACTGCGGCCCTCACCTCCACTGCACCTCGCATGGACTCCCCTCCTGGCCCGCGCGCACTGGCAGATATGTGCCTATCTCGCGGGTCGCCGGCAGGGCTTCACGCTCCCCATTGACCTCAGGCACGCCACGCCTTTTGCCGCTGAGGTTCTGCGTCGCGCGCAGTTGATTCCCTGGGGGCGGACCTGCACCTACGGGGACCTTGCGGAAGCCATCGGACGCCCCGGGGCCGCTCGTGCAGTCGGCCAGGTGATGGCTGGCAATCCCGTACCGCTGCTCGTACCGTGCCACCGCGTTGTCGGCGCCGGCGGAAAGCTGACCGGCTTCGGCGGAGGGCTGGAACAAAAGCGCGCACTGCTCAGTCTCGAAGAGGTAGGACCGGATGCGCGGCGCGAGTAACGAGCACAGCTTCTCTGGCCCTTGGGCGCGCGCGTCAGGGGTACCGGATGCTCCGGCAGCGCTCGCGGAAGTAGGCGAAACGGCTTGACCTTCGTACCCGATATGAGTACAATTGCACCCGATATGAGTACATCGTGGAGAGATGACGACATCGCAGCCGCGCTGTTTGGAGTTGTGCGCCGGCGCGTGTTGGCACTCCTGTTTGGCCACACGGACCAGTCCTATTACACACGGCAGATCACGCGGGCCGTTGATGCGGGACACGGTGCAGTACAGCGCGAACTCAAACACCTGGCAGCCAGTGGACTCGTTACTCGCACCCGGACAGGCAACCAGGTGTTCTATCAGGCCAACGAGAAATCGCCGGTGTTTGCCGAATTGCGTGGGCTGATAGCGAAGACCGTAGGGCTGGCGGACCCATTGCGCGAGGCGCTGGTCGAACTCGCAAGTCGGATCGAGGTGGCGTTTGTGTACGGCTCGATCACAGATGGTACGGACGGGGCCGGTAGCGACGTGGACCTGATGATAATTGGTGACGTGGGCTTGCGCGACCTTAGCCCACGGCTGCGTGAGGTACAAGGGCAACTGGGACGTGACATCAACCCGGTCACGATGAGCCCGTCGGAGCTTCGTGACTCTGTGGGCAAGGCGGATCGCTTCCTTGAGACTGTCTTCCACAGCCCCAAAATCTTCCTGATCGGCGGCCAGGATGACCTTGCAAGAATTGCTGGACAGCCACAGACTGACAGATAGCCAGACCTCGGCGGAGGAGATTGGTGACCTGCTGCACTTGGTGGAGCAATACCTTGCGGATGCACACGTGGAGGCCATCTCGGCCGACCTGCGTTTTGCCGCTGCCTATCAAGCGGCGCTGCAATTGGCCACCATCCCTCTGCGCTGTGCCGGGTACCGCACCACAGGTGAAGGTCGCCATGTGACGGCTTTTCAGGCGTTGCCTCTAATCATGGGCGAAAGCTACGGCGAGCTGGCGGACTACTGCGACACCTGCCGTAGGAAGCGGCACGAAGCTGAGTATCGGCGTGTCGGCCGGATTTCACCAGGCGAAGTGACAGAACTGATCGAGGCAGTCGCGAGTTTTCGCCATCAGGTCAAGCAATGGCTGGAAGCGCACAGGCGCGAGTCTGGGTCGCCGGCGGAGTGAGTAGTCCTTGCCGGGAATCCAATCTTGCCCCCGAGGCCTTGGGACAGTTGACTTTGACCGCACCATTAGTTACAATGTTTCGGCACCAATACGACCGGCAGAGACGCGCGCTGAGGGAGGAGCGCTAGCTCTTCTCAGTGGCTGTGTTCCTGTGTGTTTGTCGGTATCAAGTATGTGGAGCAGACCGGGGGCAGTATCGGAGTTTGCGTGCTGTTCAGCCGCATGTCGTATTGAGAGATCGCGTACCGGGGTCGGTGAGTGCCGCTCGGGGTTGGAGACCGCGGAAATCGCCGCAACAGTTGCAGCGTTACGAACCTGTCGTTTTTGTTGCTATGGGAGGATGCGTTACGTGAAACGTTCAAACAGAGGTATCTCATACGCACTTCTGCTATTGCTCGGGTTTGCTGGTCTGCACACTAACATTGTGTCGGCCGCCATAAGTGCGAGGATCGTTTTCGGATACTCCAACATCGGTGTATGGCCGCAAATCGCCTCTGCAAACTCCCAACGCTATTTCCGAGCGACAATGGTCGCCAATGGTGATCGGTTCGTGGGCGCATCCTTTGTCGTCAACAGCCAGCCATTCGACCTCGTCAACGACGGTGCGCAACGGGGAGTGGCGAGGGATGGGCAGACCTTTACCG
>JAUWOG010000486.1 GCA_030612305.1 Armatimonadota bacterium
GAACCAGCACCCCGAACGCCTTCAACATACTCGTGCGAAGAGACATCTGCAGCGCCGACACAGCCCACACCCGCCCACCCGCTGCGACCAGCACAATCCCTTTCGTCCCGCTCTCCTGCACCCCGTTCAGCGCATAGCCCACGCCGGTAGTGACCATCGAGAGCATGAACGCGGCAAACACGCACCGCAGCAGTGTCAGCTCCCCAATCCTCATGATCAGCGTCGTCAGCCACATGATCCCCACGATCAGCACCATGGTTATCAGGCCCATCGCCACTAGCGCGCCGACACCCAGTCGTATCCCTGTCTCTATCGCTGCTGTGGCTCCCATCCTGTCTCACAACCCTATCATGTCAGGCTACGGGCTCTCGACTCCCGCACTCTCCGCGCAGCAGGAATTCCCCGCACCTCTGGTGAACTACCTCACTGTCGGCTACTGAATCATGCCGGCTGCCGCTTGACAAGCTCACAGGAGGTCATCACATGAGCCCATCATATCTCGCAGGTGCCGCCCTCTGCATTGCTCTCTTCGCCGCCGCACTGCCCGTTTCCTCCCAGCAGCATCCCGTCTATGACCCGGGCGAACCCTCTAGTACATACGTATCGCGTGCTGACGCCTGTTTCCAGTTCTCCGAAGACCAGATCCGCCGGATGATTACCGAGAAAGCCGGCTTCCACGAAATCCAGTGCCCCAACTGCACCATGGGACACCAGGGCGCCCAGCTCGTCTGGGATCCCGCACATACCGACCAGGTCAAGTGCAAGTACTGCGGCCACGTCTATCCCAGCGACAAGTACCCCATGGACAAAGTCTATGAGCACCAGGCCCCCACCGGCGAAATCCAGAAATACCCCTACTACGAGCGCGCAGACGGCTTCCACCACTTCTTCCAGGCCAAAATTGATTTCCACGCCCGCTACTACTTCGCCACCAAAGCTTCCGACTGCGCCCTCGCCTACTGCCGCACCAAAGACCCCAAGTACGCCCGCCGCGCAGTCGTCATACTCCACCGCATGGCCGAGGTCTATCCTCATCTCCCCATTCACGGCCTCGATGGATACACCTTCCGCCGCCCGATGTGGGCCGACAATGAGCCCCCTCATCCCTACCTCTCGCAGAAGCTCGGC
Source organism: Armatimonadota bacterium (assembly GCA_030612305.1). Taxonomy (GTDB): domain Bacteria; phylum Armatimonadota; class Zipacnadia; order Zipacnadales; family UBA11051; genus UBA11051. The sequence continues at coordinate 1,129 of JAUWOG010000486.1, forward strand.
TCCACCTGGTTCTACAGCGAAATCCACACCGGCATGGTGCGCGCGTACGATATGCTGTATGACAGCGGCGAGTTCGAGAAGCTCTCCGCCGAACTCGGCGTGGATGTCGAGCGCATGGTCAAAGAGGACCTCATCGAGGCCATGGCCGACTTCACACTCACCTTTCCCCGTTGGATCACCAACATGACCCCGAGCTGGTGTAACAAGCTCATTGTGGCCGGCCGCGTTGTCGGCAAGCCCGACTACGTCCACGAAGCCGTCAACATGCTCCGCAAGGTGCTCAACGAGCAGTTCTTCGCCGATGGCGCCTGGAGCGAGGCCGCCGTATCATACCACCTCCAGACCGCCGGTGGCCTGCGCAGCGCCTTCAGTGTCGCCGTCGGCTATTCCGACCCCGCAGGCTACTCCTTCCCCGCTACCGGCGCGCGCTTCGACGACTACGCGCCCTTCGCCGCCGAACCTTTCCTCCAGAAGGTCCTCGTCGGCATGGGGCCGATTGCCTACCCCGACGGCGCCTACTGCTGCGTCCACGACACCTGGGCCGGCACAAAGACCAAGCCCTCCTCCGAGGCCGCCTCCACCTTGCTCTGGAGCATGGGCCACGCAGGCCTCGAATCGCAGACCGGCCCACTGGCAGCCGAAGCCCAACTCCACTTCTCCGGCTCCCACGGACACGCCCATGCCGACCCGCTCAATCTCACCTACTGGGCATACGGTCACGAGCTCGTCTCCGACCTCGGCTACACTCACACCATCTACCGCAGCTACGCCGGCTCCGGCGCTGCTCACAACCTCGTCATTGTCAACGAAACGCCCCCATCTAGCGGCGGCCGCAATATCCCCTGGCCTGGCGACCTCCGTCTCTGGCATCCCACCGGCGAAGTCTGCAAGGCCATCAGTGTCAGCTACCCCGCCTACGCTGACTGCGACCTCTACCAGCGTACAGTCGCGCTCATAGACCGTCCCGACGCACCGGCATATCTGCTCGATTTCTTCGATGTCCGAGGCGGCTCGCAACATGACTGGCTGATGCGCGGCAGTGCCGACGACGACCAGACGGCCTCCGCGAATGTGCCGCTGGAGAAGCTGGACTACACCCTCCTCGGCCCGGACCGCAACCTTGTCCCCTACATCAACGAGGGCGGCAACCGGCTCGTCGCTGTCGGCGCAAAGTGTGCCAATGACAAGCCGCCCGACGGCGCCGAGCTCCAGTACAACCCCTACGGCCTCATCCGCGACCTCCAGCGCGCCCGGACACCCGACAACTTCGTCGCGACATTCCGCTACACCGAGCCGGACAAACCGGCCATGGCCCTCCATCTCCTCGCCGACAACGACACCGACTACTACCTCGCCACTACTCCCAGCATCAAGCGCTCCAATAGGGATTCCGCGACGGTGGACGACATCCGCCAGCCGCTGGTCATCGCCCGTCGCACTGGCCCAGACGGCCTCCAGAGCCGTTTCGGCGCCCTGCTCTGGCCATACCTCGACACCTCTTCCGCCGCACCCTCATTCACCCTGCTCACCGCCGCCGGTAACATAGTCGGCGTCGAGGTCCGCTTCGGCGACTACACCGACGTCATCATCGCTCCCGCCGAGAAGCCCGACGAGCCGATTACCGTAGCCGAGCGCCCCCTCCAGACCGAGGCCGCCTTCGCCTTCATCCGCCTGCGCGACGGGGTGCCCGTCGCCGCCGAACTCAACGTCGGCACTCTCCTCAAGCTCGGCGAATTCCAGCTCTCCTGCGACGGGCCTATCTCCGGCCGCATCATCGCCGCAAGCGGCGACCCGCGCGCCCCTTCCACCGAGATAAAGATCGCGGACATGAGCGCCGAGCACCCCCCCGTGCCCGGCTCGCTCATCTTCGTTACTCATGCCGATGGCGCATTTTCGCTGATGACGCTGCAGCGCGCCGAGGTCAGAGCTGCCGACACGTACCTCCATCTCACGGAGCCGCCGGATTTCAGCGTCGCAGCGGACAAGACGAGCTTCCACTACTACCCGATCCGAGAGCTGGACGGCCTCCCCTCCTTCCTCATACAGCCCTACGCCACATGGACCATCGAGCCAT
>JAUWOG010000485.1 GCA_030612305.1 Armatimonadota bacterium
GATCGGGATGGCGGCGTATGATACGCTCTGTATCGCTGTGGATGTCGAGTTCCTTTGGCATTGTGCTTCCCTCCCGCACAGTTGTTGAGGAATCGTCTCCGCGCCCCAGGCTCTGCAGACCATAGTCCGCCGGACGAGGCGGCGTGGCCTTCTGACGGCATAGGGACTCCAGCATCCATAGGTGACAGGCGAACCCTCACTTCGCTCCGGCCACGCATATCCTCTGCGAATGCTGGCGCGTTCGCAATCACGGCACACCGATACTGTGCTGCAAGGGGTTGGTTCCGCCGTTACAGCCCAAGTACGAGGTCTCTCGTCTCCGCCAGCTTCCAGGTCTCGCCCGCGTCTGGGGACATCAGCATCGCTCGGCGATTTCCGACATGGTCATTCCGATAGAACCAGTGCGTTGACCAGTAATCATACGAGACAAACAGCCTGCCCGCATGGTCAACGGTGAGGCGATGGTAGAAGACACCGTATTCGGAGAACGCCGCCCGCACCAGTATCCGCGGCTCCTCCCAGCCTTGCCCCGGCCGCTTGCGCTGATACGCCAGTGTCGCATGGCTGCTGTTGGGATACGGCTCGCCCCATTGCCACAACCGATAGACAACATGCAAAGTACCATCGGCGGTGCATACCATCCCAATATACGTCTGGTTGAGCTTCTCACCGGCACTCAGCGGCTCCGGCCAGCCGCCACCAGCGTCATTGGGCTGCTTCGATACGCAGTGCTGGAACGGCCGCCCGTGAGTGCCGATCAGCACATGGAGGTAGGCATCAAGACTCATCGTGATGCTCGGGGAGTTGTGGACATCATTCGCCGGCGGGCCGTAGCCGAGCAGCGCCGGCTTCCCCAGCTCACCGGTCTGTGCATCATAGGTGACGCAGTACGCCGGCACGCCCGGCACCTTCTCCTCCGGATCCGTGGCCTCACCCCAGGTCACATGCACCTTCGAGCCCCTCGAGACCACTGATGACGGAATACCCGAGTGCGCCGACAAGCCGATACACATCTTGGTAATCAGGATCGGCTCCCCGATCTCGATGCGGCCATTGACCTTCTTCGGCACGAAGAGTTCCAGGTCATTGAGGCTGCGCCATTTCAGCTTGGTGGTCTTGGCCGTGCGCCGGAAGCGTACGAATGGCGGCGGGCCCTCAGCGATGTTCTGTCCGGAGAAATTCTCGATATCAATATTGCCGCGTGCGCCGGGAATCTCATACACCTCAAATGTGCTGCCGCCGTCGGCTGAGTAAACCAGCGCACTCTTGTCCGCGCAACGTGCCGGCAGGTAGAGCCCGCCATCGGCATCGAAGGCGATCTTGGTTGATGCCAGACTGACGTCCTGGCCCTCGAATGTCTCCGACCGGGCGGTCAGCGCGTCATTGATACTCGTTATGACCCCCTCGCCATCCCGGAAGGTCGCGACGCCCTGCCCGAAGCGCATGTATGGCTGGTTGTCGGGGGAGAAGTACACCTGGTAGCCGAGCGGGTAGTCGGGCAGGTAGCCGAACTGCTTGTTCTCATGCGCGTAGGGCGTGACTTCCAGCGGCATTTCCAGCGGCTTTGTGGCGGGTGCCTCGCCGGGCTCGATCGTGAGCGCCGACCAGGTGGTGACTGCCGGCGTATCGGACGGGGTGACACGGACGTAGGCCTGGTGTGGCCCTTCGCCCTCCGGCACGGTATAGCGCACCGTGACCCGCGAGGCGGCGCGCGCGCCCACAGTCACCTCCGCTGGCCTCACCTCCACCGGCCACTGTGCGTCCGGGAACTCCACGCTGAGGGCGAAATCTCGCTCCTCCATGGCATTGTTATGCACGCGCAGGTTGACCTCGCCCCGCTCGCCAGCATCGGCGTAGATGGTCCCCTGGTAGGGCGTCAGCAGCCAGCGGTTCTCGATGAAGGGGAACCATGAAGCCGGATCAGGCGACCAGTAGCAGGCATTGCCGATGGGCTCGGCATCGCCCCAGATTGTGACGCCCTCAATGTTGATTGTGGCCTTCCCCGAGGGCAGACGAAGCTGCCAGGGGATGGCATCACGGTGTATGTCGGCGGGAGCGGTCCAGGTGGCGGTGCCCGGCTCGCCGATGGTGAGCACGCCGAGCTGCTCGCCATTGGCACTGTGAACCGTCGGTGGCTGTGCGTCTGCTGGCAGGCCGGTCAGTTGGACGCCAAATGTCCCCTGACGCGGGTGGAAGCAGACCGTTACCGGCTTGTCCGGATTCTCGAGGACGATTGGCTCCTGGTGACGCTGGTCCTTGTGGCCGCGCGCGGTCTCGATGAGGTACTTCGGGCAATTGGTGCGGAAGCCCCAGACCATGTGCATGCCGTAGCGATCCCGCGATACAGTGACATTGAGCGCATAGATGCCGGTGCGCTGCACGGTGGTGCGGAGGGTGACGGTTAGTGCGGGACCCAGGCCGCTGCCGACCTCCTGCCCATCGTCGGGGATGAACTCCTCCTGCAACACCTCTCTATCGGGGCCGACGAGGATTGCGCGTAACTCCGATATTGTATTGCGGGCGTTGCGGTCGCGCTTGACGACCTCGACGACGAGTTCCCCGGGCTCGGCGAGGAAGTAAACGCCCCCGCATCCGCCTATGAGTGGATCGAAATCTGCTTTGGTCATGGCAACCTCCGCACCTGCGCCCGCTTTCGGCCCCTGGGCGAGGCTGTGTTGGAATGTGAGTGTGATGATGGACAGAGCGAATATGACGCCGAGCGTTCTCGCAGTCATTGTGGGTCTCCTTTGCCGTGCCGGGAGAGTACACCGTGCTGTGCGTCGGGATGTCGGCACCGTGTTGGGGTTCTTCGCCCAGAGAGGTGCGCGCACCTGCCGTCTCTCCAAATCCTCATCAAACAGCTCGTCACTACCGGCCCGAATAGTCCATGAAGGAAAAGAAAGGAATTGCGGAGAGACATCGCCCAGGGCTACGAGGACTGCAACGATGCCGATGACTTGCGCTACGATGCGATGTCGAAGACAGCGACCGGCCGCTTGCCCACTTCCGGCGTGGAAACAGGTGCAGCAAGCGGGGAGGCGTGGTGACAACGCCAGGCCAGGTGGCACTAGCCAACGCGGCGGCCGGAAAGCCGCATGTCCGACCGGATTTCTAGCCAGTCGTGTTTTCGTCAGGCAACTGGTAGTCCGAGCGGTGAGTCGGGGCCAGCGCCTTGAACTCCCCGGTTACCATGTAGGCGACGCGCTCGGCGA
>JAUWOG010000497.1 GCA_030612305.1 Armatimonadota bacterium
AGATCACCAATGACATCAAGGATGACGTGGACTACACGACGCCGGTGAAGGGCCTCGAGTATGGCGACCGGCCCAATGTCCGCGCGGTGCAGAAGGGCTCCGGCGGCGGCAAGTCGCTCATCTTCAACACTCACATGGACGTGGTACCACCCTCCGCCACCCAGGAGCGCCCCTTCGATCCATACATCGAGGACGGCAAGGTCTATGGCCGAGGCACCTGTGACGCCAAGGGCCAGCTTGTCACGCTCTGGCTGGTCATGCAGGCCATCCGCGACCTCAACCTGGACCTGAGGGGTGACGTCATCGGCCACATGGTCATCGAGGAGGAGAATGGCGGCAACGGAACGATCGCCATGGCGCGCACCGGCGAGACCGCCGATGCAGCGATCGTACTCGAGCCGTCGAACTTCATCCTCTACCCGCAGATTCGCGGCGCGGTCTGGTTCGAGGCGACGGTCCACGGGCAGTCGGGGCATTCGGGCGCACCGGGCGGCACGGTCTCGGCGCTGCTGAAGGCCCTCCGCGCGATAGAGCTTTTCACCGCGTATCATGACGTCGCGCTGGCGCAGAGTCGCGGCCAGTATCCACTCTTTGACCAGTTCCCCAATCCGGCCCCGCTGACTATCGGCGAGCTTCATGCCGGTGATTGGCCGGCCCCGGCTCCGCAGCCGGCGGTCTTCACCGGCGTACTCGGGATTCTGCCCGACCGCACCAAGGAGCAGGTCATCGCCGACCTCAACAACCTCATCAAGGACTGCGATGACGAGTGGCTGGCCGACCATTTCGAAATCGAGTTCACCTACCGCCACGATGCCTGCGTGCTGGACCCCGAGCATCCGCTGGTGCAGACGCTGCAGGCCGCCGCGCAGGAGTGCGGCCATGAGGGCAAGGTCTCGGCCATGACGGCATCATGCGACGCCTGGTGGTACGCGAATCAGCTAGGGATTCCGACTTGTTGGTTCGGCGGTGGCGACCTCGGCGTGGCCCACAGCAACAACGAGCACATCCCCGTCGCGGAGATGCTCACCGCCGCCGAGACACTCATCCGCTTCATCAAACAATGGTGTGCGTAAACAGAAACCAGGTGAAATCATGTTAGCATTGCAGAAGGTTGCAGAGGGCGTAGGGAACATCGAACTCCGCGAGGTGCCGGAGCCGGAAATGGCCCCCGACCAGGTCATGGTCGAGATCAAGGCCGCCGGCATTTGCGGGACCGACATCCACATCATGCACGACAACTTCCCGTACTGGCCGCCGGTGACGATGGGCCACGAATTCGCCGGCGTGATTGTGGACGTCGGCTCCGAGCTCGAGGGCTGGCAGCTCGGCGACCGCGTCGTCGGCGAGCCGCACACGAAGGCCTGCGGGCACTGCTACCTCTGCCGCACCGGGAACCCGCAGATCTGCACGGAGAAGCGCTCCCCCGGCTGGGGCATTGACGGGGCCTTCACCAGCTACCTCCCCTACCCGACGCATCTCCTCCACCGCATCCCGGAGGGCATGTCCTTCGAGCACGCTGCCCTGACCGAGCCCGTCGGCAACGTTGTGACCGACGTTCTGCTGAATGCGAAGGTCGAGCCGGAGGACTTCGTGGTCATACTCGGCCCGGGGCCCATCGGGCTGATGGCGGCGATGGCGGCCAGAGCCGAGGGCGCCCGCGAAGTGCTCATCACGGGCACCGATGCCGACGAGCCGCTGCGCCTCAAGACCGCCCGCGAGGTCGGCATTGACCACGTCATCAACCTCCAGCAGGAGGACCCCATCGAGCGGTGCATGGAGCTGACCGGCGGCATCGGCGCCGACCTTGTTGTGGACTGTTCCGGCGCGCCGCCGGCCATCAGGGCAATGCCGCAGGATGCCCGCAAGCTGGGCCGCCTCTGCGCGGTCGGCCTGACCGGCAAGCGCCCCGTCGAGTTCGACTGGGACGCCGCCCAGGGCAAGGTACTCACCCTCTATTTCAACATGTCCACCCATTACTCATGCTGGGAGCCCTCCCTCAGCATGATCGCCTCAGGCAAAATCAACGCCGACGCGCTCATTACGCACGTCCTCCCGCTGGAGCAGTGGCAGGAGGGCTTCGACGCGATAGAGAAGATGGAGGCACTGAAGGTCATACTGATACCGTGACAGATCTTCCGCCGACGTGCGAGCTGCCCGGCAATGCGAAGACCTCGGCCAGAGCGTACCTTCTCGGCTGCGGGCCGATCATCATTGCCCTGGTGATATTGTACGTAGTCGGCCGGGTCGCCAATTCCCCACCGTACTCGCGAGCCGAGTACCAGGAGGCGGCCCGGCGAGTGGAGGCGAAGCTGAAGCAGGAAAGCGTCCCCATCAAGAGCATCGAAGTGAAGCGCCGGGGCGAAGGCATCGTCATCGTGCTTCAGGGGGCCGGCTACGAGGAGGTCCCTGCCGGGAAGCTGGCAGTAAGAACCGGGGAGCTGTTCTTCGCATCTCTGCCGGGCTCACAGGGCCATCACGTCCGCGTCGTGGTCAAGAACGAACTCGATAGCAACATGGTGAGCGAGTTGGTACTGAACCCTCATCGCTGATTGTATCAACGCCGCCGCTGAACTGTGCAAGTACGCCAAGGGAGAAGAATCATGATTGACGGGAAGTTTGGATTCGGCTTGATTGGTGCAGGACTGGTTTCGGCCTTTCACGGTGATGCTATCAACGCCGTCGAGGAGGCCGAGCTTGTCGCGTGTACGGATTTCAACACCGAACGTCTGGAAACATTCTGCGCTGACAGGGGCTGCGAGCCGGCTGAGAGTATGGAGGCGATGTTCGCCGACGAGCGCATTGACGTCATCAATGTGCTGACCCCCAACGCCTACCACGCACAGTGCGCGATTCCGGCGATGGAAGCGGGCAAGCATGTCATCATCGAGAAGCCGCCGGAGATGACGCTGGACAAAGTGGACCAGATGATAGTTGCCCGCGACGCCAACGATGTCAAGTGCGCGATCTCACTCCAGGTACGCTTCCGCAAGCCGATTGAGGCGATAAAGGCGGCGATAGAGAGCGGGCGCTTCGGCAACTTGCTCCATGGCGATGCCTACATGAAGTGGTTCCGTGCCACCGACTACTACCTCATGGACGATTGGCGGAGCAAGCGTGAGGAGGGCGCCGGCGTCACCATTCAGCACGCCTTCC
>JAUWOG010000233.1 GCA_030612305.1 Armatimonadota bacterium
ACCGCAGGCAGCCGGACCGAGGTCGAGGGTGGCTTCGGAGCACTGCGGCACGCGGCACAGTCAGCTACGACGCGGGCTACGGCAGACAGCTACCTGCGCCCGACTATGGTGGACCCGTTGACGCGGGAGAATCCGGGTGACAATGTCGGTCCCGGAATGCCGCAGGTGGAATTGGAATTCGCCGGAGACGGCGACGGGCTTGATATCATCGCCGCGCCGAAGGGCGGGGGCTCGGAGATATTCGGCACCTTCTACCGGATGCTGTTTCCCGCCGATGGAGAGGCAGGCATCAACAAGTTCGTGCTGGAAGCGATTGTGGATGGGTGCTATGCGGGAAAGATATGTCCACCGGCGATCGTGGGAATGGGCCTCGGCGGCACTTCGGATTTGTGTATGAAGCTGGCCAAGAAAGCGGCCTTGCTGCGGGCAGTCGGCTCGCGACATCCAAGGTCGGACATCGCCGCGATGGAGAGCAAGCTGCTCGACGCGGCGCGCAACATCGGCCTCGGACCGATGGGATCGCGCGGCATCAATGCGCTCATGGCACTCCACATCGAGGTGGCTGTCACACATACCGCAGGCCTGCCGGTGGCCGTCAACGCGCAGTGCCTCGTCGGCCGCCGCTGGCGAGCAGTCATCAGCGCAGACGGACAGGTCAGCTACCATGGAACGATGCCGGAGCGAGCCGGGGAGTGAATGTCGCCTCTCTGGCGGGAGATGTGGAATGAATCAGGAGATAATGGAGTTGCACCTGCCTCTAGGGGAGGAGCAAGCGCGCAGCCTGGAACTCGGCCAGATGGTCACAGTCAGCGGCACGATCTTCACCGGGCGCAGCCGCTTCCATATTCGCGCCATCGAGGAGGACATCTTGCCGCCGCTGGATTTCGCGCAGGTCAACTGCTTTTTCCACGTCGGTCCGGTGCTGCGAGAAGAGAATGGCGAATGGAAAATCGTCAGCATCGAGCCGACCTCGAGTATTCGCTTCGCGCGCTATGGTGCGGACGGGGTGCGCAAGCGCGGCCTCCGCACTCTCATTGGAACGACGACGATGGGCCCGAGGACGGCTGAAGCACTCCGCGAGGTGGGCGGGGTCTATCTGACCAAGATCGGCGTATGCGGCAACCAGCTTGCGGCGCAGGTGAAGAAGGTACACGGCGTGCACTTCCTCGATGAGCTGGGGAAGACGGAGGCGACATGGGTCTTTGAGGTCGAGCGCTTCGGCCCGTTCTTCGTGGGCATGGATGCAGATGGCAACAACTACTTCGAGGAGCTGAACCGGGAAGTCGAAGCGCGCATGGCAGAGGTCGCGCGCGGCCTCGGCATCCCGGAGGGCTTCGAATTCACCGACGTAAATCCAGGCAGTGGGCAGGCGCGATGAGCCAGGCGATGGGCGACGAAATCCGGTTTGTATCGCTTTGCGGAATGCTCGGGTACGGCTATCCGCTGGGAAGCCTGGAGACGGCCATGCGGGCGGGCGCTGAGTTCGTCGGCGTAGATGCCGGCTCGACGGACCCGGGGCCGTACTATCTGGGGAGCGGGACGGGATTCGTCAGACCGCTGCAAGTCAAGCGCGACCTCGAGCCTGCGCTGTGTGCCTCGGTATCGCATGGGGTGCCGCTGATTATTGGCAGCGCGGGAGGCAGTGGAGCCGCGCCGCATGTGGAGGCCCTGCTCGAGGTACTCCGCGGCATCGCGCGGGAACGGGAGCTGCACTTCCGCCTCGGGGTCATAGCCGCCGACATCGAGCCGCAGACTGTATCCGACGCGCTGGCGGAGGGGCGGATGAGGCCGTGTGGCCCGTCGGGTTCACTGACCGCCGACGCGGTCAGGTCGTGCAACCGCATCGTCGCCCAAATGGGGACAGGGCCGATTATCGCGGGTCTGGAAGGCGGCGCGGATGTCATCGTAGCGGGGCGAAGCTGCGATACTGCGATCTTTGCCGCACTCCCCATCGCGCGCGGTTTTGACCCGGCGCTGGCCCTCCATGCAGCGAAGATCGCAGAATGTGGGACGCTCTGCGCGCGACCCGGCGGGGCCAATGACGCGCTGCTATGCACGCTGCGGGAGCATGACTTCATCGTCGAGCCAGCGAATCCGGCAAAGAGCTGCTATCCGGACACGGTGGCCGCACATTCCCTCTACGAACAGCCCGACCCAAACTGCTTCTACGAGCCGGAGGGCATGGTGGATATGTCGGACTGCACATTTGAGCAGTTCGGCGAGCGTAGTGTCAGGGTGTCAGGAACGCGCCTGGTCCCGGCAGCAAAGCCCACAATTAAGCTCGAAGGAACTGCGCTGCGTGGATACCGCGCGATTACGGTGGCAGGCATGAGAGACCCGGGGGCGATCGCGCATATCGGACAGATCGAGGCCGGCGTCCGTGAGGCGGTGTCGGAGAACCTGGCCGGCACCATCGAAGCTGACGGCTATTCGCTACGTTTTCTGAGGTACGGGATGGATGGGGTAATGGGCACGCTGGAGACGGAGCGCAACACTCCGCCGCATGAGATCGGCTTCATCATCGAGGCCATCGCACCGACTCAGGAGCTTGCCGACAGCGTGGTCAGCCTGGCCCGTTCGACGGCGCTGCACTGTCACTTCGAGGGGCGGAAGTGCACGGCAGGGAATCTGGCCTTCCCGTTCTCGCCGTCGGACTTGCAGGCGGGGCCCGTCTATGAATTCGCGGTGTATCATCTGATGGAGTTAGAGGATCCGGACGCGCTGTTTCCGCTGAGATTTGAAGAGGTCTGATGATGCGACTGTACGAATGCGCCAAGGTGATGCGCTCAAAGAACGCGGGCCCTTTCACGCTCACCATTGACCTGATGTTTGAGGACCGGGAGAGCTTTGACAGAGTGCTGGCCGCTGCCGGATTCAGCACCGGGCGAATTGCGCGGCTGTACGGCGTGCCGGAGGATTCCGTGCAGATCTGTCCCTTCGAGCGTGTGCTGACAGTCAAGGTGACGATGCCGCGTCCGGGACCCAGTTCGGGAGCACGCGGCGACCGCGACGTGTACGGCTGCCAGCAGCATTTCCCGCTCGCGGATATGGTACTATAGGGGAGCGGGGCGCCGAATCACTGTATGGGAGTTGAACAGTTGGCGAAGAAGAACGGAGTGGCAAGACTCGTCCTGGTCGTGTTGATCGGGCTGATATTCGTCATCGTGGCGAATCTGTGGGTGAAGCAGGGGGCGCTGATAACGCTGAGTTGCCAGGTGGCGATGTCGGTGCCGCCAGTGCCCGCCGTGGGCGTCTTGTTGCTGCTGCTGCCGATAATCCCGCTGACGCGTCGCATCGGCATTGGCCGGCGTGAGGTGATGGCGATCTACTGCTTCCTGACGCTGGCGGTGGCGCTGACGTCGGGAGCGGCGATGCGCTTCTTCCTCCCGGCGCTGACGACGCCGTCGTATTTCGCTTCGCCGGAAAACGACTTCGCGCAATTCCTCGATTACATCCCGCACTGGATGGTGCCGCACGGCGAGACCATGATACGGGATTACTTCGAGGGCTCGCCGACGGGTGCGACGCCGTGGGGTCCGTGGCTCGGCCCGCTGGGCATCTGGATGCTCTTCTTCGCTTGTTTCTTCGGTTTTCTGATCTGCCTTGCGGCGGTCTTCCGGCCGGTCTGGGAGGACGGTGAGCACCTCGCCTTCCCGGTGGCCGAGGTGCCCCTGATGATAGCGGGCTACCGGGAAGATACCCAGGGGATGTGGCGTGACGGCATATTCTGGGTCGGCTTCGGGCTGGTGTGCATCCATCACCTGCTCAACATCCTCAACGCCTTCAACCCGGCGGTCACATGCTTGGGGATGAGCACCGACCTGGGGGCGCTGTTCCAGGAGTGGCCACTGACCACATTGCGGCCGCTGCTGTTCAGGTACTACCCGTTCGTGTTCGGTGTGGCGTACCTGATGCCCACCGACATCGCCCTTTCGACAGTCGTGTTCTACTTCGGGTATTCGAAGGCGTTGTCGCTGGGTGGCGCGATGGTAGGGATCAACACGCCCGGCTTCCCCTTCATCATGGAACATGCGAGCGGGGCCTTTTTCGGTATGGCGCTGATCCTTGTCTATGGAGCTCGCCACCGCTTTGCCGAAGTGTTTCGCAGATTGACGGGTGCGAGTAACGGCTCGAAGCTGCTGCCAGTGGCGATGATCGCATGTCTGGTGGGAGTGTACATCTTCTGTCGCCTGTCGGGGATGAACACGTGGCTTTTCGTGCTGTTCTACTCGCTGCTGATTGCGTTTGCCATCTCCTCGACGCGCATCCGCACAGAAGGGGGTTTCACCAGCAACTGGACCTTCCCGCTGGAGCAGGCGCAGTCGGCGCTGATCAACTTCGCCGGTACGGACCGGCTCAAGGCGATGGCGGGGATGCGCGGGCTGACAGCGTTGACGACGCAATACTACCTGACGCGCGGCTACATGCCACAGCTTATGGCGTTTATGGCGGATGCGTTCAAGATCGGCGGGCTGGCGAAGATCACCACGCGCAGGATGGCAGTGCTTCTGCTGCTGGCGGTGATCATCGGCACGGGGGTGAGCTGGTGGATGCACGTGTCGTCCGCGTACCAGTACGGGTCGAATATCCTCGAGGGCGGCACGACCTCCGGCGGCGCGCGCGTGATGCTGATGCGACGAGCCTATGAGGACCTGGCAAGCTGGACCGTCGCGCGGGAAGGGCCGGACCGGCCCCGGGCAACAGCGGCCATCGTCGGCTTGATCATCGTCATCGCGATCGCGGCGTTGCGCCGCGCCTTCCTGCGTTTCCCGCTCCATCCGCTGGGCTTTTTGATGTGTTTCACCGGCGGCGGAGTGAATGCCTGGGGGCCGCTGCTGACTATTGTCATCGTGAAGGGCATCATCCTGCGGCTCGGCGGGATGCGGCTGTACCGGCGTCTCATTCCGCTGTTGATCGGGATGGCGATGGGGCGCTTCTTCGCCGCCGGCCTGGTATGGGGTGTCAGTGGCGGCTGCGGTGGAGCGGGCTTCCGCGAGTACCGCGTGTGGTTCTGAGGGGCAGTGCTGTCTGAGGG
>JAUWOG010000764.1 GCA_030612305.1 Armatimonadota bacterium
ATCCACGAGAACCGGCTGTACTTCGCCTCCGGCACGCGGCTGCTCAGCTACGACCTGGGGCCGGTGCAGTAGGGCGCAGGCGAGAGCACACAGGCCGGGCAGCCGGCCACCTCGCCCCTTGAGGCCGCAACTGCCATGTTCTGGTATTCTTCACACGCGCACTCGCACCCGGAATCCACTCAACTCAAGCTCGCATAAATGATTCGGGACGGAAGCAGCAGACCGATCTACTCAGCCAGGGCCCTCACTGCTGCGTTGAGCGGGTCGGTGTAGAAGATTGGCTGAATCTTGTTCAGTATCTCATCTGGCACATCGGCGAGGTCACGCTTGTTCACACTCGGAACGATAATCGTCTTCGCCCCGGCATCCAGGGCCAACTCCAGCCGCTGGGTGAAGTTGCCAACCTTCAACAGCATCCCCTGGACGCTCATCTCCCCCATCACCACCGTCTGTGGACGTATCTTCCGATCAAGCAATGCCGACACCAGCGAGATGAAAAACGCCACAGCGGTTTCGCTGCCTTCTTTCGCCTGGCTCAAGTTCACGGCCTGGATGTTGAAGTCATAGGCCTTCATGTCGCGGTCAATTCCGAGATTGCTCAAGTTGGCCCGCAGGTACGCTTCCGCCGTCTTGATAGCTTCCTTCATCGGCCTTGAGAGCGCCCCCAGCGCTATGGTCCGACCCGACCCCGGGTTGGCCGCGGTCTGTATCAGGAACAACGCGAGCTTCTTCTCCGCAGCATCCCAGCCGACGGTATACACCGACCCCGGCGGCAGGGACTCAGCCATGATCAACCCGCCCTCGCCGCTTTCGGGCAGTGGGACGAAGGTCTCCTGATCGTTGTCCTTGTCAGTGTATGAGAAGTTAACATCCCAGTACTCCAGCCCACCTATCTTCTTGAGCTGCTCCTTCACCCGCCGACGCATTTCCATGGCAAGGCCGACATACTCCTCGAGCTCTTCCTTGCTCGCCTCACCGTGCGGGTGCAACAGCTTCATCAGGCCAGATACGGTCTTCCGTACCGCCTTCTGGTCTCGCCCCTGTAGGTGGCTACCCAAGCGGAAGAAGCGCTCGGCATAGTCGCCATAGCTGGTCTTCCGCAGTTGCGTGAACATCTCAGCCAGAAAGTCAGAAACCAAGCCGAAGTGGTCGGTATAGTACTCGTCCTGTGTCTTATCAAACTCCCAGCCAGGCAGGAAGGAATGGATGCGGTCATAGAACGCCGAGTCCATCTCCCTCGGCAGTTCGTAGAACAGGTTGCTCGTGCGGCTGATCGTCTCGATGTCGCCATCGATGTTGCCGACGAAGACGATGGAGCCCTCTGCAGAGATCACCTCTGTCCCGCGGCTGAACATCCCGTCCTCCATGTAGCCTTTCATGATGTTGATGCCGTTCTTGTCTGGGAAGCGCACACCGGCCGCCTCATCGAAGCAGACCACATCCCACAGGCACACCAGTCCCCGCCGTCCCGTCCCTAAGTGCACGAACATCTGCGCCACCGTCGTCTGCCCCCCTGA
>JAUWOG010000512.1 GCA_030612305.1 Armatimonadota bacterium
GTTGACGGTGGGCAGATATGTGTTGGTGAAGACGGCGATACGCACGTGTTCTCCCTCAGCCCTGTCCGGTACCGGCAGACAGGTATCTCATGCGCCGCTCGAGGACTGGAATGAAGCGGTCGTTGACAAGGAACTGGGCGATGAGGAAGTCCTGAGCGGCGGAGTTGACGCGGTAGAGCGGCACAAGCTGGCGGACGAGTTCGCCGAGTTGCCGAGCGTAGTCCTCGGCCGACAGCGCACGCGCCTTGCGGAAAATGGCATAGACGGCGTCGGTGTCGAGGCCGAGTTCGGGGTCAGCGAGTGCCTCGGCATTGGAGCGGCCCTCGCCGGCGAAGTCCTGGTCGGAAAGCTCGCGTATCCAGACGAGCATCTCTTCAGCGGACTCGCGGGCCTGGTCGTCACCGGTCATGATGAGTATCTGGGCCTCGGAGAGCAGGTTGCGGGCCTCGGAGGCAAATGGCACCGGGGCGTTGGCGATCTCGTCGTCGAGTTGGGCGATCTCAGCTTCGGCCACCGCAATCTGGTCGAGGAGTTCAGCGGGCGGCTGTTGATCGTGGAGCATGCAGGCGAGCTGCTTTTCGAGCAGAGGGGCGAGTCCGGTCAGGGCCTTGTCACGCTTGAGTTTGGCCTCCGCAGCAGCCTGCTGAGCCTTGCGGGCGAGTGCCAGGAGCCCCTCGGCCTGCGCGGGTGTCAGTGACAGGCGGTTGAGGGTATCGAGGAGGCTGAGTTCGGCACGTATCCGGGTGATGAGTTGGTCGGGTCCGGGCTGGGCCTGGGGGGGCTGAGCCTGGCAACAGCCCACGAGCAGAACCGGGAGGAGGATTGTGGCTACGATGGTAGCCGACGCCGCCGGAGCGCGCGAGATGTTAATCGCCTCCACCTTTTCACCCTTCATGCTTGCACCGGCTCTCTGAACGAGCGTTGGTGGTCGGTTGTGCTACTTTTTGAAAGTGTCCACCGCTTTGGCGAGGAACTCGGCGTTGTTCTTGGTCTTGCGGATGCCGGAGATGAGCAGCTCGGCAGCATCTTCGGGTTCGAGAGCGTGCAGGGCGCGCCGCAACTGCCAGATGCTCTGCATCTCTTCGTCATTGAAGAGGAGTTCCTGGTGTCGGGTGTTGGAGCGGCTGATGTCAATGGCGGGGAAGATGCCCTTGTCGGCGAGGTCGCGGGAGAGGACGAGGTCCATGTTGCCGGTGGCCTTGAACTCTTCGTAGATCATGTCATCCATGCGGCTTCCGGTGTCAACGAGAATGGTCGCGATGATGGTGAGACTGCCGCCGTCTTCGATATTGCGTGCAGCGCCGAAGAGGCGTTTCGGGCGGTAGAGGGCGGTGGGATCGAGGCCTCCGGAGAGCGTGCGTCCGGAGGGGTCCACAGTGAGGTTGGAGGCGCGGGCGAGACGGGTGATGCTGTCGAGGAGTACGATGACGTGCTTGCCATGCTCGACGAGACGCTTGCCGCGTTCGAGGACGATGTCTGCAACGCGGAGGTGATTGCGGGGCTCCTCGTCAAAGGTGGAGGCGATTACTTCGCCATCAACTGAGCGAGCAATGTCAGTGACTTCCTCGGGGCGTTCGTCTATGAGCAAAACCATCAGGTGGATGTCGTCGTAGTTGGTGGTGAGCGAGTTGGCGATCTCTTTGATCATGGTGGGCTTGCCGGCTTTGGGAGCCGAGATGACAAGACCGCGCTGTCCACGGCCGAGGGGAGTGACGATATCGAGGAAGCGTCCGGTGAGGTTGTCGGGGTGATCGGTCTCCAGATAGAGCCGCTGGTCGGGATAGACGGGGGTGAGGTCTTCGAACTTGGGCCTGTTGCGCGAGGCCTCGGGAGGCATGGCGTTGATGGACTGGACGCGAAGTAGCGACCAGTAGCGCTCGGAGTCCTTCGGCGGGCGGACGGGGCCGCTGACGAGGTCGCCGGTGCGGAGGCCGAAGCGCTTGATCTGAGTGTCGGCCACGTACACGTCGCCAGCCGGGTCCGGGTCGTAAGAGGCACCGCGCAAGTAGCCGCGATCGCCGTTGACGATCTCGAGCAAACCCGTCCGGTACTCGTGCCCGTTGTCCTCGCTCTGCTTGACCAGTATGTGCATGCACAGGTCGTTCTTGTTCATCGAGCCGGCACCAGTCAAGTCCATCTCTGTCGCCATCTTGCGGAGCTCGTCCACTGTTTTTGTTTCCAGGTCAGCCAGTTCCAGCATCGTACACCTCTAATAAGCTGCGCCATCCAGGGCTCTGAATTGATGCGTGTGCGGCGGTGCGGCGGTATGTATCTGTGGGCGGTGGAAGCCGTCGCAGGCTTGTGAAGCAGGTACTAGGCCTGGTAGGCTTCCTTCTTCAATACCCCGACATACGGCAGGTGGCGGTACTTCTCGGCGAAGTCCAGCCCGTAGCCGACGACGAACTCGTCAGGTATCTCGAAGCCGACATAGTCGGGGCTTATCTGCGCGCGCCGGCGCGAGGGCTTGTCGAGCAAACAGCAGAGCTTCAGAGACGCCGGCTTGCGGTGCTTAAGTATCCTGCAGATATGCTCGAGTGTGAAGCCCGTGTCTATGATGTCCTCGATGATGAGCACGTGTCTGCCGGCGATGTCGTGACTGCAATCCTTGGTCATGCGGACCTTGCCGCTGCTGATGGTGGCGTCTTCATAGCTGGAAACGGCGATGAAGTCCACGGTGAGATCGAAATCGAGCCGGCGGATGAGATCGGCCATGAAGACGAATGAGCCGGTCAGGATGCCGATGAGTGCAGGATTCTTGCCCGCGTACTCCGCGCGGACCTGTTCGGCCAGTTCGCCGACCTTTGCGGCCAACTGCTGCTCGGTGACGAGAACCCGGTCGAGGTCTTCAGGCCAAGTCATCTGCGCCTGCTTCCATGGGTGGGCCTCAATGGCCCGCTGATCTGAGGGGCGCTCCACCAGGGAGTTTCGCCATGGACGGGCGCGGCAGAGAAGCTGCCTCTGTCAGCAGGTACTGAGAACCTCTGATGTCATGGCGAAGGGTGGCTCGCA
>JAUWOG010000505.1 GCA_030612305.1 Armatimonadota bacterium
CAGTCATGTCATCTTGAGTTCGGTGGAGTCTGCGAAGGAAACTCCGTGCAGAATCTTCGATTCCGCCCAGCTTCCAGCCCGCCTCGCATCCGGCTCCAGTTGCCATCCGCCGGCCCGTATAGTACAATCCTCATGCTGGCAGACGCTGCTCGGCAGACGTACATTGACGGTATTCGCCTCACGTCCGGAGGAACGACAATATGAACAGATCACTGGTGATGTTGGCATTGGCAGCACTGCTGCTCGTAGCGGTTACGTCCCTGGTGGGATGCGCGAAAAAGCCGGCCGACACTGGCCCGGTCGCCGTCCAGCCATCTGAGCCTGGCGACATCCCTGACGCGCCCGCCCCCGCCGATACACCCGCAAAACCCAAGGCCAAGAAGCCCACACCGAAGAACCCCAAGTCAATGGCCGACATCATTGACGCTGTGGCGCTACCTGACAGCTACCAGGCAACGATGACGATGAAGGACGGCAGCACCGTCGTGCAACTCGTCGTCACCAGAGACAACAAACCTCGCAAGATGGTGACCGAGGCCCGGGGCATGAAGACATACATGGATTTGGACGAGGGCGCGATGTACATCTTGCCGGAGGGCCAGAAGACCGCCACGAAGATGCTGATGAGCGAGGATACTCAGAGCAAGATCACGGGCAACCTTGACGCCTTCCGCGACACTACCGAGGTCACTGGCAGCGAGACCGTGAATGGCGTTGACTGCTGGGTCGTGGCGATCAAGGAAGGTGGTCCTGGCGGCGGAGGTGGCAACACCTGGCTGGCCAAGGACACGGGTCTCACCCAGCGCATGACCAGTGCCGCGGGAGACATGAGTGTAACCTATGACCGCATAAACGACATCGAGGAGTCCGAAGTCACCTTGCCGGATGGCATCGAGGTCAACGAGATGAAGATGCCGGAAGTCCCCGCCACGAACTAGCGCCATCATGCCCGCCAGATAGAGCTCAATCACCCCTTCATCCAGGGGCAGTCTTTACGTTGCGGGCAGTGCCTGCAGTCGTGGCTTTTCGATCTTAATGGCAGGATGACGAACGAATTGAGGACAAACACCCCCAGCAGCATGGCGAGTGGCCAGGAGAAGGACTTCACCGCGACCACTCCGCCGATTATCAGAGGGATGATCCACAGCGGGGCGATGACCGGTATGTGCTGTCTGAACTTCTGGCCGAAAAGCGCCGTGTCGCCTTTCGCCCGCAGCTTCGCCGAAATAATCCCATACCCGCAAGGACATGACCTCTGTCCGTAGCTCGGACAGTATGGGCACACGAAGACAATGATCCACAGTGCACCGGCTATACCGTATGCAACGTAGGCACCCGCAGCGATCCACGCCCAGCAGGACAATTTCAGCCCCAGCGCAATGACGGTCGCTCCTACCAATATCATTACGGCGTATGGCAGATTGTCTGCCACAGTCATGAGAGTGGAATACTCTCGCGACACAGCACGGGTACTGCTATCCATGGAGCAGTTCCTTCATCAACTGGTACGCGGCGGCCATTGAGGCGGCGCGCTCTTCGCTCGTCTCCCCCGGCGCGCGTTCCAGCGTATATGCCCCATGGTAGCCCAGCTCCCACAGCTTCGGCACCAGGAACTCGTAGTCCGTTTCCCCTTCGCCGATGAGCGGGAAATCCGGATTCCCCTTCCCGCCGCGGTGGTCCTTCAGATGCGTATGCCCGATGAATGGCGCGACTTGTTCGATGCGTTCTTCGGGCCGCGCGCCCTCGTAGTACAGGAAGTTCGCCGGGTCGTAGGCGAGTCGCACCCGCTCGTGGCCAATGTCGGCCATCGCCTGCAGGCATGCATCCGCAGTCCCCGTGTAGCCGCCGTGGGTCTCCAGACAAATCGTGATGTCGAGACTATCGGCGACCTCGCCGCAGCGCCGGATCCGCTCGACGAAGACCTCCGTGTCGGCGGCAATCTGCTCCGGCGCCTTGTCCGCGCAGCCGAAGCTGCCGGTGGCGAGCGTGTGCACCCCGAACCTCGCCGCGCCGTGCAGCTTCGCGGTCAGCAACTCCTCGCCGCCATCGGCGAGCAGATCCACTCCGCCGTAGATCGCCACCAGTTCCATCCCGGCGGCACTGACATGTGACTCCACGTAGGCCACATCATCGTCAGACAGATTCTCCAGCGGCAAATCCAGGTAGCTATTGCAGAAGCCGACGCCGGCGTACTCAAAACCTGCCGCGCCGCCGTTCGTGCAATAGGCCTCAAAATCCTGCTCGGTGAAGTTGTAGATCGCAATAACCGGCTCCATTCCTCAACTCCCGTGTTCTGTAATGGGCAACTACTATCCTGTCCCAGAGATAACTTCACATAGTCTCAATAGCTCACCAAACCTGTGGTTCGCTCTGGCCTTCGAGCGTGACGCATCATTCATCAATGGGTGGCTCGGCCTCCCAAGAGATGGGTGGCTCGGCCTGAGCTTTCGGCCTCATCGAAAGCTCAGGTGGCAATTGAACAAGGTGTGCTTGTTCAATTGTCAGCTTCCAGCCCGAGTCTTCCGCCCCCGAGTCCGTTCGCCTCAGTTTTTCCAATTGGACAGCTCAAACTTCTTGTCGCGGGAAACCAAAGCCCTCCAATAAACGAACATACCTGCGGGAGACGACACTATGGCTTCATTTCCCCGCCGGCTACAGGACGCTCTCAACCATGTCCCGCAGCCGGTCAATACTAACCTCCGCGAGGCTCTCGACCACAAGGTCCGCCGCCTCCAGCTTCTCGGCCTCAACCGAGCTCGTCACTGCAACGCAGACCATCTTCGCCGCCTTGGCCGCTGCAACTCCCGCCGGAGCATCCTCGAACACGACGCACCGCGCCGGCTCGATTTCCAGCCGCTCGGCAGTCACCAGATAAATCTGCGGGTCCGGCTTCTTCCTGCTGACATCATCGCCGGTGATTACCGCGTCGAACCATTCCAGCCTCAGTCCGGTGCCCGCGATGACGGGGAACTGCTTATCCTTATTGCCCGAGGTGGCGATGGCGACTTTGCACTCCTCCGCTTCCCGCCCGCCTCGCACAAGCGCCATGACTCCGGCCAT
>JAUWOG010000188.1 GCA_030612305.1 Armatimonadota bacterium
TCGCATCTCTACTCATCGGCCTTGACCTTCCCATGGGCTTAGTGCGACATCGGGCATTATTCGAACAGCTCGCGTTCCCGTTGAAGCGTTTTGATCCTGGCGATCGCCTTGCGGTATTTCCGGACGCGTTTGGGGTCCTCAATCTGGCCGGAGGCGAGGCGGAAGCGCAGATTGAACAGACTCTCCAAGACGTGGCTCAACCTGTCCTCGAGTTCCGCATCGGTGGCCTCCCGCAACTGCTCGAGGAACTCTCGTGTGCTGTTGGCGCTATCAGGCATAGCCTCTGTCCTCCCGTGTGACGAACTTCGTGGCCACCGGCAACTTGTGGGCCGCCAGCCGCATCGCTTCCACCGCTATCTCCGGACTCACGCCGCCCATTTCAAACAGGATCCGCCCCGGCTTGACTACCGCTACCCAGTATGCGGGTGCGCCCTTGCCCTTGCCCATGCGCGTCTCTGCCGCCGTCTCCGTGACGGGCTTGTCGGGGAATATCCGGATCCAGACCTTTCCGCCGCGACGCGCGTGTCTCGTCATTGCGATTCGTGCGGCTTCGATCTGCCGGCCGTCTACCCAGCCCGGTTCCAGCGCCTGCAGTCCGAACTCGCCAAGGTTGAGCTTGTTGCCGCGCTGAGCCTTGCCGCGCATCCGCCCACGATGGTGCTTGCGGTGTTTCTGCTTCTTAGGAATCAGCATCTGAAGGCTCCTCGTCAGGTTCTGGTGCTACTTCCTCGTCGTCTGTAAGGGCTGCAATCAGCGGGTCCTCCTCGGCCTCAGCAGGCTCGGGGGGAACGTCTGCTTCGCTCGCCACAGCCTCCTGGGTCGCCGCCACTTCACTCTCGTCCACTATGGCCGCCGGCGCCTCGGTCGTTACCGGCTCTGTGGCGACGGTCTCCGGCGCAGCAGTCTCTGGTGCAATGGTCTCCTCGACTGGTGCCGCCTCAACCGTCTCAGTCTCCGCTTCTGCGGCAGTGATTTCTTGCTCCGGCGGCTGCGGCAGTTCTTCTGGCCGCTGCGTCGGCTCTGGCATGATCTCGCCGTGGAATACCCATACCTTGCAGCCGACATGGCCGTAGGCGGTGCGCGCCTCCGCGAAACCATACTGGACATCGGCACGAAGCGTCTGCAGCGGGACGCGCCCCTCCGGGGCCGTCGACTCCGTCCTGGCAATCTCCGCACCGCCCAGGCGGCCCGATACCATGCAGCGCACGCCCAGCGCACCCATGCGCATCGCTCGCTCGACGGACTGGCGCATCGCTCGCCGGTACGCCACGCGGCGTTCGATCTGCCGGGCAATGCCCTCCGCGATCAGTTGGGCGTTGATATCCGCATCCGGCGTCTCCTCCACATTCACCCGCACCTTCATGCTGCACATGCCCTCCAACTTCCGGCGCAGCCGGTCCACGTCCTGCCCTGCTCTGCCGATCACGATTCCCGGCTTCGCCGTCTGAATCGTGATTGTCAAGGTGCCGGCGGCACGCTCCATGATGATGTCAGAGATCGAAGCGTCCTGCAGTCGCTCCTGGATCAGCTTCCGTATCCGCATGTCCTCAATGAGGTACTGGCGATACTGCTTACCTTCGGCGAACCACCGGCTCTTTGACTCACGGATTATGCCAAGCCTGAATCCATAGGGATGAACCTTTTGTCCCATTACGGTTTCACTCCCGCTCCGAGGCCATTGACGTCACTTGCGGCCGGGCCCCTACTCCTCGCTCTCGTCACCTGCATCGCTGACGACAATGGTGATGTGGCAGGTGGGCTTATGTATGCGGTCGGCTCGCCCGCGCGCACGCGGCTTCAGCCGCGGCATCCGAAAACCCTCGTCAACTTTCGCCTCAGATATCCACAACTCATCCGGCGACATATCGTGGTTGTTCTCCGCGTTCGCTGCCGCCGACGCTATACACTTGCTCAGCGTCTCCGTCGAAGGGCTGCTCTGCGTCGCCAGCGCCGCCAGCGCTTCCTCGACACCCTTGTCGCGCACCAATGGCAGGTATCTGCGTACCTTCCTCGGCCCTATCCGTACGAATTTCGCAACCGCTCGTGCTTCCATTTCTTTCCCTGCTCCTCGGCGCTGCCTTCACCCGCCGGCTACCCATCTCAAGCGCTGCTACTCCGACACGGACGTCGTCGTCTCGTCACGTCTCCCCGGGCGCATTCCACGATAGGTCCGCGTGGGCGCGAATTCCCCCAGCTTGTGCCCGACCATATTCTCCGTGATGAGGATCGGCACATGTTTGCGGCCGTCATACACTGCGATGGTGTGCCCCACCATCTCGGGGAAAATCGTCGAGCGGCGTGACCACGTCTTGATCATCCGTTTCTCGTCGCCGGCGTTCATCTGCTGTACCTTCTTCAGCAGCTTCGCCTCCGCGTATGGGCCTTTCTTTATGGACCGCGCCATATCAGGCTTCCTCCAAGCTTACTTTGTGCCCCGTCGCCGCACTATGTACTTGTTCGACGGCTTGCGCGGGCTCCGTGTCTTCTTGCCCAGCGTCTTCTTTCCCCACGGAGAACGCGGGCTGTCCAGTCCGATGGGTGCCTTCCCCTCGCCACCACCATGTGGGTGATCAACCGGGTTCATTGCACTGCCGCGAACCGTCGGGCGGATTCCGCGATGCCGCTTGCGCCCCGCCTTGCCGTCCTGGATGTTAGCATGGTCAACATTCCCCACACGTCCCACCGTCGCACGACATTGCACACTCACCATTCGCATCTCGCCGGAAGGCAGGCGCAACGTCGCCATCTTGCCCTCCCTGGCCATCAATTGCGCCGCTGTTCCCGCACTCCGGGCCAACTGCGCGCCACGCCCCGGGGTCATCTCGATGGCATGCACCACCGTCCCGACCGGAATTGCCTGCAGCGGCAGGCAATTACCCGCACGAGCCGGTATCGCCTCACCGGACATTACCTCGTCGCCCTTGCTGAGCCCCTGCGGCGCGAGGACATACCGCTTCTCACCGTCAGCATAATGGAGCAGCGCAATATGCGCCGAGCGGTCCGGAGCATACTCGATAGCCGCCACTCGCGCCGGGATGTTGTCCTTGTCGCGCCGGAAATCAATCTGTCGGATCTTCCGCTTGGCGCCCCCGCCCCTGTGCCGCACTGTCACCTTGCCGCTGGCATTGCGCCCCGCGGACTTCTTCTTAAACGTTACCAGCCGCTTCTCCGGCTTCTTCTTCTTGTCAATGTCGCTGCGGTCAAGCTTTATGTAGAACCGCCTGCCCGGCGATGTCGGCCTATGGCTCTTGGTTGGCATCCTGGTGTCTCCCGCTGCTCATCTGCTCGCTGTCGAAATCCCTTGAAGCCCTGCTCCCACGCCCTCCCGGACTACACGACATCAATGCTGCTGCCCGGAGCCAGCGTCACAATCGCCTTCTTCCACACGGCGGTCTTGCCTTCCCGGTGCCGGTAGCTACGGCGACGGACTTTGCCTCCCACCGTCATGGTGTTGACCTTCGTCACCCGCACGTTGAAGAGGTCCTCAATGGCTCGCTTGATGTCAATCTTCGTGGCACCCGGATGCACCTTGAACGTGTACTTGTTCGCCGTCTCCGACTCTCGCATGCTCTTCTCCGTGATAACCGGAGCAATAATGAGCTTGCGATAGCGTTCCTGTTCTCGATTCCTTGCGCTCAGCATCCTACTCCGCGCCTCCGCTCAGTTGATGCAGCGCCGCTAGGGCTTCCTGCGTGAACACCAGCTCGCCCGCCCACAACACATCCCGCGTATTCAGGTGCGGCGACTGGCGCAGGTGCAGCTTCTCTATGTTCCGGCAGCTCTTCACCAGCGCTTCATTCGCCATCTGCTCCGCCGACAGCATCAGCATTACCACGGCATCTTCCATCCCAAAGGCCTCAAGCATGGACACAATCGTCTTCGTGCGCGGCTCGTCCAGTTCGATGTCTTCGATGACCGTCATCTGGCCGCAACGCACCGCATCCGACAGCGCGCAAAACAGGGCCTTCCGGCGCATTCTCTTCGGCATCTTCTTCCCGCCGTCCCGAGGCTTTGGCGCATGTGCCTTGCCGCCGCCCACAAAGATCGGCGCTCCCTTGTCGCCGTGACGCGCCCTGCCAAGGCCCTTCTGACGCCACACCTTCGCACCCGTCGTCACAACCTCACTCCGTCTCTTCGCACTGCCTGCGTGACGCTTCCGTCCACTGTCGGCAGCGACCACCGCCTGGTGAACCAGGTCCTCGTTGAGCGGAACACCAAATATCTCCCCGCTGAGCTCAACCTGACCGGCCTTCTCGCCCTCCATGTTCCATATCGCCAACTGCGGCATCACAGCTCTTCCCCTTCGTATCTGCTTCAATTGTCTTCGATAGCCACTACCGACCCGTTCGCGCCCGGAATCGCGCCCTTGATCACAAGCACATGATGCTCGGCATCAACATCCACAACCTTCAGGCCCTTCACCTTGCAGGTCACCCCGCCCATCCGTCCCGGCATTCCCTGGCCCGGGAAGACCCTCGCCGCATCCGTCGCGCCCGCTGACTGCGGCGACCGGTGTACCTTCGAACCGTGGCTTGCCGGGCCGCCGTGGAACCCGTGACGCTTCATGACCCCCGCAAAGCCCTTGCCCTTCGTCACACCCGTCACATTGACTGTCTGGCCGACCTCGAAAGCCTCGACCGTGATTTCATCCCCCGAGGCATACTCGGTCTCCGCGTCCACGTGGAACTCCCGCAAGTGCTTCTTCGGCGTTATGCCCCGGCTCTCGAAGTGACCGCCCAACGGAGAGTTCGTGCGACTGCGCTTCCGCTCACCGTAGCCCAACTGCACCGCCTCATAGCCGTCGCTGTCGGTCGTCTTGCGCTGCACGACTACGCACGGCCCGGCCTGCACTACGGTCACCGCAATAGCCTGCCCATTTTCATCGAAAATGCGGGTCATGCCCACTTTTGTGCCCAGAATTCCTGCCGGCATGCTTCTTCACACCCATCCGGCTGCACGCGCCCGGCCGCATCTCACCATCGCCGCCGGTCGCCAGCCATTAGCCACTCGAAGTCTTGATCGCTATGTCCACGCCACCGGGCAAGTCCAGCTTCATCAGAGCATCAACGGTCCGTTGCGTCGAATCCAGAATGTCAATCAGCCGCTTGTGGATACGCATCTCGAAATGCTCCACCGTCCGCGCGCTCCGTCCAAGGGCCGTCGGCTTCACCACACAGTGGATGTTGCGCTCCGTAGGCAGCGGAATCGGCCCGGCTATCCGAGCCCCGCTCCGTTCTGCCGTCTCCACAATTTTCTGCACTGAGCGATCCAGAATCTCATGGTCAAACGCCTTCAGCTTGATCCGAATGCTGTTCGTCCGTCCCATGCTCCTACGCTCCCCGCTGTCGGCCGGTGGTCATGGCGCGACACACCGCCGACTAGACGATTGCCCTACCTATTCGATGACCTTGGTCACGACCCCGGCACCTACAGTGTGGCCTCCCTCGCGGACTGCGAAACGGAGACCCTCCTCCATCGCGATCGGAGCATGTAGCTCACCTATCAGCGTCACATTGTCCCCCGGCATAACCATGTCCACGCC
>JAUWOG010000585.1 GCA_030612305.1 Armatimonadota bacterium
CTCCACCTGCCGGACAAGCTCATTGAGTTCCGCGACGAACTCCGCACCGCTCATCTCTCTCTCCGCCTCTGTCAGCCCCGACATCTCACGCCCCTCGCCCAGAGCCTCACACAGTGCGTCAAAAGCCCGCATGTTCGCCGGATTCGCCAACGCCCCACGCGACCGTTGCGTCAGGCCCTCACTGCTCATCCCGAACTGCTCCAGCACTCGTACCAGCGCCGCCACATGCTGCGCCACGCTTCCTCTCTCCGGCATCCTGTCTAATGTCGCCATCAGCCGCGTGATGAGGCTCGCGACGGCCTCCGCATCCTCCACCTTCGCGTGCAGCTCATCTTCACTGCTAGCCGCTCTCTCTGCCTCATCAAGCTCGTCCACATCCCCCTGCCGGTCGCGGAGTCGCTGCAAGTCCCTCTGCAGGAGGCGCTGCCGCAGCGCCAATCCAGCCACCCACTGTTGCCGCCCTCGCACGATCCCCGCCTCGCATGCCACCGCGAATACCGTATCGCTGTCCGGCTTCCCGTCATCTTGCAGATTGCGCAGGTCAACCAACTCGCTACGCAGGAAGTTGACGACATCCTCCCTGCGAAAATCGCCGGCGGGGATATTGAGCAGGCTCATCACCGTCTGCACCAGCGGCTGCCCGGCGATACCGTCTCCGGTCGAGAAGCAATACGGCACGCCGTGCTCGTCAAACATCTGCGCCAGCAGGTCGCGGTATTTCCCCGGCTGCCGGAAGGCCACACAGACGTCCGCTGCACGCACGCCCTCGAGCAGCAGGCGTTTCACCTCAGCCGCAATGGCAGCCATTTCCGCTCGCGGGCTGTCGGCCTCCACAAGCTGAATCTGCCCCGCCGCATCCTCCGTCGCACTACCGGGGTCCAGGGCGAAAAGCTGGCCGCGCAGGTGTGCCAGCGCATCGTCGGGGCATGACAGCACCTTGGCTCCCTCGCACCTCCCCTCCGGCATCGCCTCCTTGATTCGCTTCAGCGTCTGCTCGGGCAGGCACCGGACCTCCTCACGCACCTCCTCCTCATCATAGGGCAGACTGATCGTCGTCTTCCGCGCGAACCCGGCCAGGTGCCCCAGCACCTGCAACTGCGTCGTCGTGAAATCCGCGAACCCATCAACGTAGAGTGTCTTCATCTCCCGCAGAGGATCCATCTTGCCGGCTTCGAGCAGGTCCCGCGCCGCCCAGAACTTGCCTGCCGCATCGTACAGCCGTCTCTGCGCCAGCGTCTCCTGGTAGCGCGCATAGACGGCGCAGAGGTCCTCGTCAAGCGGTCGCTGCAGGCCCGCTGCTCGCAGCCCTCTGGCGAACTCGGCCGGGCGGATCGCCGCACGTTTCAACTCCTCAACGAACCCCAGCAACGCCCGCACGAGGCCCGGTGTCTGCACCGACGCTCCGAGCATCTGCAGGCCGTCTTCAGCATCAACCTCCGCAACCACCTCCCGCATCACGAGTTCCTGCTGCAGCTTCGTCAACTCGCGCGCCTCCACGTGATTCGCCCGCAGCAGGCTCTCGGCCAGGTCCGGGAAGGTGAAGATACGCGCGTCGGCCAGCCCCTCGAACTCATCCTCCGTCAGCAGCCGCCGTGACACGCGCCGCGCGACACGCGCCGAGGGCACGATCAGCACCGCAGCATCAAAGCCGCCATGTCGCACGTCCGCAACATAGCGGCTCAGCATCTCCTCTGTCTTCCCGCATCCCGGCGGGCCACACAGTATGCTTATCTCGCCCATGATATCCGCACCGCTACTCCATCCTTGCCTGATTGCTCCCTCAACACCACATCTATGGCCTGTAGCGCGTGAAGTTTGCGAGAGTTCCGCAAAGGAACTCCGGCAAACTCCCTTCAGCTTGCGGCCGTTCGCGCAGCGTCCGCCACCCGACTACCCGCCACCGCCGATGGCTAGGAGTACCAGCCCCCCGCTCACCAGGAATGTCCCTACTCCCTTCGGCCACGTGACCGCCTCCCGCAGAAACGGTACTGCCAGCAGCAATGTCAGCATCGGGTAGCCCGAGCAGAACACCGCCACCCTTGAGATCTCCCCATGCTGCACCGCGTAGTAGTACGCGATCCCACCGACCGCCACACCGAAAATCCCGCTGATTGCCAGGTACATCCAGGCCTTTGCGGGCACGCGCCGCAATTCCTTCAGAGACACCGTAAAGCTGATCCAGATGCACAGCGCCACCAGCGCCATCGCCTGCCGCACCACTACGGCACTCGTCACCGGCATATCCGGCATCGAATCCAGACCGAGCTTGTCGAAAATCCCCCCCAAGCCCCACGAAACCGTCGTTATCACGACTGCGACCAGCATATACCTGCTCACGGTTCTCTCATCACCTGCTTGTCATTCCCAAAAGCGGTCAGGACAAACAAGCCGGCGACCGTCATCAGAGTCCCTGCGATCTTCGGCCACGTCAGCGGTTCCCCGAGCAAGCTGATAGCCACCACCACCGTCACCAGCGGGTATCCGGCGGTGAAGGCAACGACCTTCGACACCTCCCCCGCGTTGGCCGCGTAGTAGTAAGCTGCCTGTCCTATCGCCCCCCCGCGCCGCGGCGTCCGGGGCCGGTGGGCGCTTGTCAGCGGGGTGGGCGGCGTGGGGTGGGCAGCGGCGCCG
>JAUWOG010000033.1 GCA_030612305.1 Armatimonadota bacterium
GATCATCGAGAAACCCATCCGCGTGGTCGTAGTTCCGGACACGCCGGAGACCGCCCTGCCACCGTCGCGCCGTGCGACGCTTGCCAAGGCGCGGCCGACAACGCCCGTGTCCCTCGCAGCGCACAAGCCTGCCGGCGACACTGGCCCCATGCGTGTGGCTTCCGCGCGCACTAGTTGGCTGCCGGTCAGCGAGCGCACGCGTTCCGTCTATGAATCGAGGGAAGCGCCGGCCGCGCGGTTGGCAACCGCCGCCGAGCGCGTGAGGACAGAGGTTGACGAACTCAGCCACAGAGGGCGTACATCAACCATCTGGTAGCCGGTGACATCCACAGATAATGCAGGTCCTGTCGGCCCCGCTGGCGAAATCAGCGGGGCTTATTGTTTCCTCGTGACCTTGACCCGACGCTGACCGATCTCGACAGAGCTCAGACGCCCCAGGCTCTCAAAGGAACAATCTGATGGCCGCACGCCTCCGCTGTCTGCTGTTGCACATGTCGCTCGCACTCGTATTGCTGAGTTCCTGCACATACGGTTCGCACGCACCTGCCGGCGCTGCCGGAAATCCGCCCGAGCCGACCGCCGACACCGGCCCTGCTCCTGCTGACTCGCCCGCAACGACCGCAGCATCGTCTCAGTCATATCCGCAGTTCAACAGGGCCTCCGCGTTTGACTATCTGAAGGCGCAATGTGACTTCGGGGCACGCGTTCCGGGGAGCCAGGCTCATGAGGACTGCCTCGCGTGGCTGATCCAGTGCCTGCGTCAGACCACCAACACTGTGATCGTCCAGCCATTCAAGGCCGCAACACCCTTTGGAGGGCCTTACGACTTCACTAACGTCATTGCCTATTACGGTGGCGACGCTGACCAGGCCCCCATCATGTTCGGAGCGCACTGGGACTGCCGTCCGCAGGCCGACGAAGACCCGGACCCGGTGTGGCGAAACCGTCCGGTGATGGGTGCCAACGACGGTGCATCGGGGGTCGCAGTGCTCTTGGAGATGGTCCGCGTGGCGGCACTCAGAACTGACCGCCGGCCATTCATTGTCGCCTTCTTCGACGCAGAGGAGTCGGGAAAACAGGCTGCGACGTACTTCGAGCTGGACGGCTGGGCGATAGGCTCATCCTACATGGCGAAGAACATGCCGGTCGAGCTTGAGACCCCGGAGGCGATGATTCTTCTCGATCTCGTGGGGCAGGATGAGGTGCACAACAAGCGCCTGGGCACTCCCAACGGCTCGAACGACCGCCTGGACTTCCAGATTGAGGGCTATTCGATCCAGTCCGCCCCCGGCCTCGTCAACGAGATATGGACGATAGCCGAGAGCGCTGGACACAGCGCATTCATCCGCACGCGCTGCGGCCAGATTACGGATGACCACGTGCCCTTCATCCGCCAGGGCATCCCGGCCATAGACATCATTGACCTGCCGCACCCCGAGTGGCACACGGCGGAAGACACTCCGGACTGCTGCAGTGCCGACTCCCTCTACCAGGTCGGCGACACCCTCCTCCGCTACCTCTACGGAGTGAGGTAACAGGCTCGGCGTGCCGCCGGTATCTATTCGTCCTCTCCCCGCGACAGCCGCACCAACTCCGCAGTCGCAGCGCGCGGGTCCACAGCACCACTGATCCCCGAGACCACCGCGTACAGCGCGATCTCCTCCCTCGCGATGAGGCCGATGTTCTCGTCATTGATTCCCCCGATGGCGCACACCGGCAGTCGCGTGGCAGTCTTCGCCCTCGCTATTACCTCGGGGCCGACAGCCCCCTTCTCCGGCTTGGTCGGCGAAGCGAAGATCGAGCCGACGGCCACATAGCTCGCCCCCTGTGGCGCTGCTGCCCTGACGAGCTCCGCCGTGGGAGTCGTGGCTCCGACGATCGGCTCCGGGCCGAGCAGCCGGCGAGCCATATCTATCGGCATGTCATCTACGCCCAGGTGCACGCCCTCGGCTCCGGACGCCAGCGCCACATCCACGCGGTCGTTGACAATCACCGGCACACCGGCGGGCCGGCACCGCTCCAGGATGCGCCCCACCTCCTCAATCATCTGCCGCGTGGACTTGCTCTTCTCCCGGTACTGGATCATGCCCACGCCGCCGGCCAGGGCTGCTTCGACCAAGCCCAGCAGTTCATCCTTCTCCACGCCAGCGGGAGTCACGAAATATATCCTGCTATTGAGCTTTGGCCAGGTCATGCTTGCGTCGTCCTGTTCCCCAACGCGCAACTCGGCCTGAGCGTAGCGTCGTCTGCCACGCTCAGGTCAGAACGCGTCATCATCTTGAGTTCGCTGGAGTTTGCGAAGAAGCAAACTCCGATGGGATGCGGAGCATCCCCCACCGAGGTCGTTGGCGTGACTACAGTGTATGTCATCTTGCCGGCTTTGTGGTACGCCAAGAGCCGCCCATGCGGGCGGCTCATTATCTGTATGACCGACGCAACGCGAGCGGCTGCAGCCGCCCCTCACAGTACTACGGCTAGTCCGTCGTGTATGGCAATAGCGCCATTTCTCGCGCACGCTTGATGGCCTGAGCAACGCGTGACTGGTGCCTTCTGCAGGCACCGCTCTGCCGCGCTTTCTTTATCCGCCCGCGCTCATCAACGAATCGCTTCAGCAACGAAACATCCTTGTAGTCTATGATGTACTTCCCGCGACCTGCGCAGAACATGCACACTTTACGTTTGCGGTCAGGTCGGAACCGCCGCTCTCTCGGGCCTTGTCGTCTTCTTCCGTTTGGCACGTAGCTGTCTTCCTTTCTATCCACAACTGACACAGGGCGTAAGTATAGCAGTATGTGCTCGATTTATCAAGCCTTCCCTGCCCGCAGGCAGCAGCTGGAACCATGATGGTCTGACTGCTGAAGAAGTGCTTTTACGAAAGATTCGTTGGCTGCAGACCCCTCTATTTGCCGGGTAGTGCAGAGGTGGCTTTGCGAAACGCCGTTTTTCAGCAGTCAGATCGTGGCAATTCCAGTGCAGGAATAACGCCTATGAGAGAGAAGCTGCGCCAGATGACCATTATTGGCGTTCCGCGGCACAGGGACGCAAGCTTGGCGGCGCCAAGCTTGCATCCGCAGTTTGCCTGCGGCAAACTCCATCCGTGCTGTACAATACGGCAATGGCAAGAGGCAAACGGCAGACGGCTTCAGGTTGTGCAATACCATCACGCTTTTCGATGCTGCCCGCTGCCCGGGTGAGTTGACTATGGGGCCGGAGGTGTGTTATCCTTGCTTTTCACGAATATGGTGTACCAAATCTGGCGTACTAAGCGTCACCCGTGACGCTGCAGCCGCAGGAAAGCATGGAGGTGCTGTTTTGGCTGTTATTACCATGAAGGAACTGCTCGAAGCCGGGGTTCATTTCGGGCACCAGACACGGCGCTGGAACCCCAAGATGAAGTCGTATATCTACCACGAACGCAATGGAATCTATATCATTGACCTGCACCAGACACTTCGTCTGATGGAGGAAGCGTACGAGTTCGTGCGGCAACGGGCCGCCGAGGGCGAGCACCTGTTGTTCGTGTGTACGAAACGCCAGGGGGCCGAGTCAGTGGAGGCAGCAGCCGACCGCTGCCGGATGCCGTATGTGAACAAGCGCTGGCTGGGCGGGATGCTGACGAACTTCAACACGATCAAGCAGCGGATCGCGCACCTGAATGAGCTGGACCGGCAGGAAGCGGCCGGTGAATGGTCAGTGCTGTCGAAGAAGGAAGCGCTGATCCTGACGCGGGAACGTGACAAGCTGCTACTGAGCCTGGGCGGGATCCGGGACATGGCCACCCTGCCCTCAGTGGTGTTCATAGTGGATCTGAATCGCGAGCAGATAGCGGTCCTGGAAGCGCAGAAGCTGAAGATTCCGATCGTGGCGCTGGTTGACACGAACTGTGACCCGACAGGGATTAACTACATAGTGCCGGCGAATGACGATGCGATCCGTGCAATCCGGCTGCTGACGAACAAGATGGCAGACGCGGTGCTGGAGGGCCAGGCTACATATCAGCAGAGCCTGGCGGATACGGTGTACGAGACCGAGGGTGCGGAGGCTGCGGAGGCGACGATGATGCTGCAGGAGACAGCCGCTGTGACCGATGAGAGGCCGGCGGCTCCGCAAGCTGCTCCCGAGGACGCCTTCATTGAGGTGATGGAAGACACCGTGGATATGACTCCAGCGGCCGGAGCAACCGATGCAGCGGAAGAGACTGTAGCCGAGGAGTAGAGGCGAGGAGAGTTGGCGCAGAACGCGGCGTCTCAGTTCCGTTTTGGGCTGGGGCGTTGTGTTGTGCCGCCCGGCAAGTGCACACGAGCCAGAGGCGCTGCCACGGAGATGCGCCGCCGGTCGTGGACACCAAGCAGCAGCGATATAACAACGTAGCTCACGGAGGACTTTCGATGGCTGTTTCCAACCAGGATGTGCTGAAATTGCGCAAGCTGACCGGCGCGGGAGTGATGGACTGCAAGAACGCACTCGAGGCGACGGACGGGGACATTGAGGCCGCAGTTGATATGCTGCGGAAGAAGGGCATTGAAGTGGCGGCGAAGCGGGAAGCGAAAAGCGCGACCGAAGGTGTGGTGACCGCGTTCGTCAGCGATGATGAGCAGATTGGGGTTCTGCTGGAGGTCAATTGCGAGACGGACTTCGCCGCGCGGTCGGCGAACTTCCGGGACTTCGCGAACATGATGGCCGCTCAGATTGGTGAGACGGAGGGGATCGAGACAGTTGAGGACGCTCTGGAGCAGGCATGGGCGGGCGATGAGAGCATCAAGGTGCGTGACGCGCTGGTGGGGCTGACCGGGAAGGGCGGTGAGCGGATCGTGGTGCGGCGTCTCGCGCGCTATGCGGTAGCAGGGGAGGCAGGCAAGATCGCGTCCTACCTTCACGGCGGCGGACAGATCGGGGTGCTGATGGAGATCGGCTGCGAGACGGCGGCGACGGCGAGTTCGGCGGAGCTTGCGGAATTCGCGCATAACATCGCCATGCAAGTGGCGGCGATGCAGCCGAAATGGGTGTCCGAGGACGATGTTGAGGAGGAGGCCCTGGAGCGGGAACGGGAAGTACTGATGGAACAGGCGAAAGATGAAGGAAAACCGGACCACATCGTCGAAAAGATGATCACAGGGCGGCTGAAGAAGTTCTATTCGCAGGTGTGCCTGTTGAGCCAGCCGTATGTTCGTGACGACGATATGACAGTGGAGGAACTGCTCAACGAACTGATTGGGAAGCTGGGTGAGCCGGTAATAGTCCGGCGGTTCACACGCTTCCAAGCCGGGGAGGAGTTGTAGTGTCTGAGAAGCCGATATCGGGGTTGCGTTGGCCGCGGGCGATGCTGAAACTGAGCGGCCAGCTCTTCGGCGCGGACGGGCTGACGGTTGATTGGGCGCGCGTCGGCCGCCTGGGCGATGAGATAGCGGAAGTGGTCGCGCGCGGTGTGGAGCTGGCAATCGTCGTAGGTGGCGGTAACATCTGGCGGGGCCGCACGGCTTCCGAGCAGGGGATGGATCGGGCTTCGGCGGACTATGCAGGGATGGTGGCGACGGTGATCAATGCGCTGTGCCTGCAGGATGTGCTGGAGACGAATGGTCTGGCCACGCGCGTGCAAACGGCGATCGAGATGCGACAGGTTGCCGAGCCGTTCATCCGCCGGCGGGCGATCCGGCACCTGGAGAAGGGGCGTGTGGTGATCTTCGCTGCGGGGACGGGCAACCCGTTTTTCACGACCGATACTGCGGCGGTTCTGCGTGCGATTGAGATAGCGGCGGAAGTGATCGTGAAGGGGACGAGGGTCAAGGGCGTATATGACAAGGATCCGGAGAAGCACGCGGACGCGAAGTTCTTCGACGCTATCACCTACCAGGACGCGTTGGCACAGCAATTGAGGGTGATGGACGCGACGGCGATCTCCCTGAGCATGGAGAATGAGCTGCCGATAGTGGTGTTTGATATCAATGAGGAAGGGAACCTGATGCGAGTTCTGTCGGGTGAGGCGATAGGGACTCTTGTCAGCAGTGGATCTGCCGGGGGCGGGTCGTCGAGGTGAGAGCCGTAGTGAGTGCGGACGGGGCAGAGAAAGCGAAGCGACCGGGAGGGCACAAATGGATAAGCTCATCAAGCAGGCCGAGGACAAGATGAAGCGGACCGTGGAGGCGGTGCACAACGAGTTTGCGACGGTGCGGACGGGGCGAGCGACACCGGCGCTACTGGACCGGCTGCGGGTGGAGTACTACGGGTCCGAGGTCCCAGTCAACCAGGTTGCCACGATATCGGTACCTGAGAGCCGGCTGATAGTGATCGCGCCGTGGGATAAGAACGTGGTGCCGGCGATCGAGAAAGCGATCATGACATCGGACCTGAACCTGACGCCGACGAGCGACGGGCAGTTGGTGAGAATAGCGCTGCCGCCGCTGACGGAGGAACGGCGTGAGGAGCTGGGCAAGCTGGTGCAGAAGATGGCCGAGGAGGGTCGCGTGGCAATCCGCAACGTCCGGCGGGATGCGAATAAGGGCATTGACGCGATGGAGAAGAAGGAGAGCCTGTCCGAGGACGAGGTCCATGCGGGGAAGGACGACATCCAGGACCTGACCGACAAGTACATCGAGAAGATAGACGACGCAGTGAAGACCAAAGTGGACGAGATAATGGAGATATGAGGTCAGTGCCGGACTGTCTGGGTGTGGGGCTGGAGCAGGCAGAGCAGCGTTTGGGGGAGGCGGGGCTGTCAGTGGTCCTCGAGGACATCACTCCCGCGCGTGCGCCGGCGGGCTACCAGGATTTGCGTGTCGTCAGGCAGCGTTCCATAGACGAGCAGACCGTGCAGCTTACGGTTGCGGCTTTCATGTGCGGGCCGTCCCCCGAGCCAGTGCACATAGAGCTTACAGAGGCCCCTGAGAGTGGCGTCTACATGCTCGAGATGGTGCTGCGGGAGCGGCTCGCAATATGCGTGGGTAGTCTCGGAGAGATAGTGTTTGAGGCGGGGGAGTATGTGTATGTGGGGAGCGCAAAGAAGTGCCTCGAGGCGCGAGTGGGGCGACACATGCGCGGAGAGAAGAAGCTGAAGTGGCATGTGGATTACTTGAGCAGCCGCGTCAGGGCGACGCGCGCATTTGTGTGGCCGTGGTCGGAAGGCCTGGAATGTCGGCTCGCAGGAGAGTTGGCCAAGGGCGGCAGTATCGTTGAGGGATTCGGCGCCAGTGACTGTGACTGCAAGGGCCACCTGACACGTTTGCGCGGGGGGAGCTCCGAGTGGTGGCGTAGGCTGAGCCGCGTGCCGCCACCCTCGTACGTTATCTCATCCCCGGAAAAAGACCGGTCGTAGTAACGGCCGGTGAGGGAAGCAGCGCCTTGGACAAGGAGATAGAAGAGCGGCTGGTCGGGCTGAAGATACCGGCGCATGTTGCGGTCATCATGGACGGCAACGGTCGCTGGGCGGAGGAGCGTGGGCTGTCGCATCTGGAGGGGCATGTTGCGGGCCGGGAAGCGACGAGCCGGCTTGTGGACGCGGCCGAGGACTTCGGGATAGAGGTTGTGTCGGTCTATGCGTTCTCGACGGAGAACTGGCAGCGCTCGGAGAATGAAGTGTCGGGTCTGATGGAGTTGATCGAGGGCGCGCTGCGGCATGAGATGGCGGAGTTGCGCAGACAGAGGGTGCGGGTGATTGCGTCAGGCAGGTTGGAGCAGTTGCCGGCGAGTCTGCAGACACTGCTGGCGGAGACTGCGAGGGCTACGGCAGAGCACCAGGGGCTGACACTGAATCTGTGCATCAACTACGGAGGGCGTGCGGAGATAGCAGATGCGGCGAGGAGGATTGCGTCGGCCGCGGCGGGGGGGAAGCTGGATCCGGCGGATATTGATGCCGATGTCTTCGCGAAGTATCTGTACCAGCCGGGGCTACCTGACCCGGACTTGCTGATCCGCACGAGCGGCGAAATGCGGATTTCAAACTTCCTGCTCTATCAGATGGCGTACACTGAAATCGTGGTGTTGCCGATCTACTGGCCGGAGTTCGACGCCGGCAGTCTGGTGGAGGCGATAGAGGAATACAACGGGCGCAAGCGGCGGTATGGCGCACGCAAGGGTTGATATGGGCGGCGGCGACTGCTACAATATAACTCGTAACTATCAGAGAGACCGAGAAGTCAACAGTATCCGGTAGAAGGGGGAGCGATGAAATTGAACAAGCTGCTAAGCTCACTGGTCGGAGTAGTCATCGTCGCAGTCGCCCTCACAACGGTCGCAGTGGCGAGCGGAAACTGCATCGTCATCAGCGGAGACCTGAATGAGAAGCCTGCCACACGTGGCCCGCAGATGGAGAAGGCCGATATCTCCATCGGCACGTACCTCTTCCTCACGATTCGGACGCCTGCGGCCGGGTTCACGGTGGCTGAGCGCGAGCGGATTGTCTATATGCGTCTGACCGAGATATTCTCAAATGAGCGGATGGACGCGGACAATTTCGTGCTGACTAAGGTGCGCGTGAAACCGACGATCTGCGTGGGCAAGTATCGTCTGATAACAGTGTATCCGAGGGACGCGGAGGCGGCCGGGAGCACCAGCGACAAGTTGGCCGCGAAGTGGCTGAAGAGCCTGCGGATGAATCTGCCGGAGGTCGCGCCGATCAATGCTGTAGCGCCTGTGCCCACGTATGATGTTGCCGTCGGCGGCGCGCTGCTGTTTCGCCTGCGTGACGTCAACGGCTTTGCGAGCCTTTCGGCACGGGGAGCAATCGTTGACAGCCGACTCATAGAAGTGGTATCGAAGGACGGCGCAGCGCCGATTACCGTGCGTCCGAGCGGTGATGGGCACGGTGTGTATGTGGGAGAAGAACGCATAGTGACGGCGACAAAGCACGATGCGGAGCTGGCCGGTGCAGGAGATACGGAGGACCTCGCTGAGGCGTGGGCGGCGAACCTGAAGAACGCGCGGCCGCTCATCAAGGCGGGACTGCCGTCGGGGTAGGGCAGGCGCATCGCCTGCAGTCGTGAGAGAAGAACGGATACGATACGACCCGCCTGCTTGGGCGGGTCGTTTTGTTGTGTGCGGCGCATCCCTGAGATTCGCGAACGTCTATTTCCATGAGTCGCGGTAGCTGAGGCGTAAGAGGAAGTCGCTTTCGTACAGGCTGTTGTTGGCATCCATGTATCCGAGCGTGAGATAGAGATCGGGTTTGAGGCGCACCTCAGCAGCGAGACTCGTCGAGAAACGCCCCCGGCCGATGTGCTCCCAGAGAATCCGCCAGTCCTCGTTGCAGCGATAGGCGATACCCTCGTAAATGTACTCGTCATCGAATACGTCGCACCAGCCCACATGAAGCTGCCAGCGGTGGAGGTTCTTGCCGACGACGAGGTAGCTGCCGCCGCCACCCTCGGCCCCGAGGTTGAGCCTGCCGATAGCCAGCGAGGGGCGGCGCTTCGTCTCGGTGAAGACCTGCTTCTTGACGTTGAGCCAGACGCTGTCAAAGCCGTGGACGGCGGGATCGTACTGGATGTCCCAGCGCCTGTATCCGTCGGATGGCCAATCGTCGCGAGGGGAGCCGAGGCGATGGTCAACGCCGACCTCCCATCCCCCACCGAGGCCGACCTGGAGGCCGAGCGTCTGCTGGGCCTCGCGGGCCTGGAAAACCTGCACGGCGTGGCGCTCGAGTTGGATCTGATAGGTCCTGGCATCGAGGGTGTCGGGCGTGGGAGCTACGATGCCGTCAGTGGGGAACGCATAGAGCAGTTGGGCAAGTGCGGTGATGGCGAACGTGACCGCCATCATCCGGATCGCGCGGGGTGTTGCCATGTCGTATCTCCTCCGGGGTGCGAAGAGCATCAGTTGGTGTAGAGCAGCGCGTGGGATGGATGCCGTAGTCGCCGGTCGCGCTCGGGTCATTCTATATGATGGAGGGGGGCAGCACAATAGGCGGAGTGAGGTGCGGATGGCGGGACCGGGGGGCCGGACACATCGTGGGCATGATAAACAAGGAAAGTTGATTGGCGACACATCTGCGGATGGCGGGAGTGAGGGCAGTGGGAGAGAAAGCTCAAAGGAAGCTCAAGGCGGGGCAAAATACTTGAGAAAAAATTGAGAAAACACTTGA
Organism: Armatimonadota bacterium; assembly: GCA_030612305.1. Classification (GTDB taxonomy): domain Bacteria; phylum Armatimonadota; class Zipacnadia; order Zipacnadales; family UBA11051; genus UBA11051. The sequence goes on from JAUWOG010000033.1 coordinate 10,073, forward strand.
CAGCTAAGCGGATGTTGCTGTAGTATCTGGCCAAATGGTATGAGTCGTGCGGCTGGTTCCCCCAAACCAGTTGGCACGAAGCAAAATAAATCCCCCATGCCAGCCCCCCAATGGCAGCAATGAACTATAGCTCGGAGGACTGACAAAGAGCAAAGCGGACCATGCAGTTGCGGCCACCCGTTCTTGGCATCGGGAGTCAATTCTCAATACTTCAGTTGGAAGGGACGTGGGCAAAATGAGAAGTACAGCACTATTACTGGCCGTGGGCATCATTGTCGCAGTCTTCATGGTTGGCTGCTCCGGGGGAGATAGCTTCACCAACACGACGGGGGATGACGGACTGGTAGATACGGCGACGTACTTGGAGCCTCAAGAAATAGATCTCTGCCCCATCATCAATGTCAACGCCGATTGCGCGGACGTCATTGAGGTGGCGCTGCTGACGACACCCGAGTTCAACGCCGCGACGGTGGAT
>JAUWOG010000111.1 GCA_030612305.1 Armatimonadota bacterium
GCGGCCAGTGCGCATCCCTGCTTCAGGTCGGCGATCGTCGCCTGCCACTGCTCGAGGTCACATTCCTCGGAGTTGGCTGGGCCGGCCCACATGCGAATCGCCGGCGCGCCGAGCGTCTCGGCTATTGCCAGATCGGCCTTGACGTCGGCGAGGAATTCGTCGGTCGCCGCGCGGGTGTAGGAGCCGTACTGCGGCGCGGCAATGCCTGCCGCCGACATCGCTTCCGCTATCCTCGCCACATGGTCAAGGTCGGCGGGGTCGGCCAGGTGCGGTGCCTGGCCCCATACTTCAATCCCCTCGGCTCCGACCCGTGCCGCCGTCTCGACGACCGCGAAGATGTCCATCCGTTCTTTCCAGATGATGCTGCATATTGCCGCCTTCAAGTCCATCCTCCTCTACAAGGGCGCCCGCATCCCGATGGACACCGGCGCCCTCCATGACGAGTATCCTGCACGTTGGTTCTCGGCAGTGTGCCTGCTCAGTCCCTCGACTTGGGCAGGAACGGTATGATCCGCTGCGCCAGGTTGGAGATGGGCATGGTCTGCAGCCAGAGGCGCCCCGGCCCTCGCAGCGTCGCGAGGAATATCCCCTCGCCCGCCAGGAACATATTCTTGATCCCCGGCACCGTGGCAATATCGAAGTCCACCGTCGGATCGAACATCGCGACATGTCCCGGGTCCACCTTGAGAACCTGGCCCTCCTGGAGATTGTACTCGACGACCTCGCCGTCAATCTCGCAGAAGGCCAGCCCCGGGCCGGTGAGCTTCTGCATGAAGATGCCCTCGCCGCCGAAGAACATTGCCCCGAGCTTCTTCTGGATATGCATTTCCATCGTCACGGTGCTCTCAGCGCACATGAAGGCTTCCCGCTGCAGGATCACGGTCTCGCCTTCCTTCAGTTCGAGAGGGATGATCTTGCCGGGCACCTCCGGAGTGAAGACGATGAAGGCGCTGGCCGCGTCGCACGTGTAGTCGGTCAGGAACAGCGACTCGCCGCTGACCATGCGCTTGAGGCCACTCAGCAGCCCGCCCTTCATGTTCGTATCCATGCTGATGCCGTCGCTCATCCACGACATGCCGCCGGATTCGGTATAGATCGTCTCGCCGGTCTGCAAACGCACCTCCACCGACGGCATTACCGTGCCTCTGATTTCGTATTCCATTGCATCCCTCCGCATCATTGGATTTGTCGGTCACGACCGATCCGCGCCGGCCATGAGCCGCATCACACTACGTCCCATTCATAGTTACATTCGCGCCCCGCCCGCAGAATCCTTCCCGCTCAGCGCTCCCTATCGAAGCCACGGATGTGCGGATACTGCTTCCGCAGTCGCTGCGCCATCTCATCGCTGATACCATTCGGCGTGTGGTCGCGGATCGTGTCTATGGCAATCTGGCGTGCGCGCTGGGTCGCATCCGAGCAGCCCTGCGCCTCCCAGTTCTCCCGCAGGTTCCGGTCCGCCACCTGTGGCTCGAAGAACTCCGTGCGCATGTGCCGGATGGTATGCTCTTCGGCGATGTAGTCGCCGCCCGGGCCGCGCTCGCAGATCAGATCCACCGCAAGCGTCTCGTCATTCACGCAGATGCCTTTCATCGCCCGTCCCGTCATCCCGATTATCTCGTCATCAATAACCATTTTCTCATAGGCCACCGTCAGGTCGAAATCCATGAGGCCCGCCGCGTCGTGGATATAGTGCGCGCCGGACATCATAACCAACATGTTGCTGAGGGCCGCTTCATACGCCGCCTGCGCATCCACGACCTTGGCGTCCGAAGTCCCCGCCGTCGAATACAGCGGCAACCCCAGCGCCTGCGTCACCTGCGCGACTCCGGCATTGACCATGGCTCTCTCGATCGGGCCGGAGAGATGCTGCAGCGTGCGCATGTCCGCCGTCGAGCCGACGCTGCCGCATATCACCGGCGCGCCCGGCACCACCGCCTGCAGCATCATTACTCCCGCCATCGTCTCCGTCACGTGCATCAGCACGTTCCCCGCCAGCGTGACCGGCGAAGTCGTCCCACACAGCGGCTCCGTCGGCACGACGACCGGCAACTGCTCGCGCGCGCAGAGGCACGCCATCTCTCCGTACGTGTCGTCAATCTTCAGCGGCGATATGACCAGCGTGATGAACGAGATGAAGGGCCGCTGTCGGAGCCTTTCTGCGCCACCGGCAACCTCCTGCGCCATCGCGATAGCTTCGCGAAGGCCAGCCGGCGAATAGATCCCTCCCATGACATGCTTGCTGGTATTGCGCAGCGCCCAGAAGAAGCGGTTGGCGTCAATCTCATCGGGATCCGTTATCTCATTGGGAAAGACATTGATGGTGAAGATGTCGAGATTCTCCAGCGCATCACAGAGCCGCGCACACCACGCGACATCCCTGTTCGTCGAGTGGCGGTGCTCGCCGGTCTGCGGATCAATGACATACAGAGCCGTGCCGCCGGTGCCGAGATGCACCTGTTGGTCGGCGAGGCGGCAGTCGCGCGACCCGTCGCGGCTGTAGAGTGTCACCTCCGACGGTGCTGCACTGAGAAGCTCCCGCGCCAGATGCTGCGGGATCCTCACGGTCGCGCCGTCCACTTCGGCGCCCGCCTCGGCAAGCGCCCTCCGACCGGTCGCCGCATTGACCTGCACGCCGGCCTCCCACAGTATGCGCAGCGCGCCCTCGATTATCGTCTCGACATCCTGCTCGGAAAACGGTCTGTACTGTCCGCCGGGAAGTCCCGACATCTCAGTTCCCTCCTCTGCACAACAGCGCCGGCTTGAGCATGACCCAAAGCCGCTGTGGCCCGTCCGGCGAGGCGATAGCCGCGACCAGCTCGACGAGCTCCTCGGCCGCATCACGCCCCAGCACCGGTGTGACGAGCCGCACGAACTTGTCAGCGAGTTCCGCTCTCGTCAGCGGGCGATCCGCATCCCCGCGCGCAGGCATTAGACCGGAGTCATATTCCTTGCCATCCCGCGTGTGAATGACGACCTCACCCAGACACTCCGCCGGGAAGCGTTGTTGTATCTGCTCATCCACGTGCGTCACGACGGTCCGCGCGAGGCGCTTGATTTCCGGGTCGTCAAATGCAGGCGGCAAGACCTGCTCCGGCCCGACGGTCCCACACACTGCTGCCGCTGCCAGCGGCCACGGGATGTTGTACTGCGCCTGCTCGGTGTTCGTCGGGAGTTCGTGCGACAGTGACGCCGCCTCGGCGAAGGTCCGGAATTCAATTCGCTCTATCTCCGCGGCCTCCAGTTCGTGCGCGGCCATCACCTTGAGGACTCCGTCCACGCCAGGCTGCGCCCACCGGCAGCATGTGCAGGGCTTGAAGTACAGCTCCAACACCCGCCATCTGTCACCGAAATCGTCGTGCACATCGGCATATTCCTCGTCAAAGAAAAGGGACGGATTTCCCGTGAAGCCCTCTCTTGCCAGCAACGCCGCACACATCCCGGCATGAGCGCCCCAAGCGATGCCGTCCTTGGTCATCGCCGGCGTTGTGAGGCACCGCTCGATGGGGGAGAGAGCCGCGTGGTATTCGCCCAGCCCCAGCGCCCAGTCCATCGCCTCCGCATCAAGGCCCAACAACTTCCCCACAAGCGCCGCCGTCCCTGTTGCGCCCCACGAGCCTGAGGCATGGTAGTGTCGGTAATGCCGGTGCGTCACCACCGCCGCCCGCATCGCCACCTCATAGCCTGCCGCTATGCCGCACAGCAGTTCCTCGCCGCTCGCACGGTCCCCCAGCGCCTGGCAGCAGTTGAGCGCCGGCATGATGAGAAATGCGCCCGGATGCCCCTTGGCAGGCCGATAGCCGTCATCGGCATCAAGGGCATTGGCAGCAACCACATTGCCGAATGCCGCGCCGCTCAGCGACACCTCCGCGCCTGTTTGCAGCAGTGTCGCCGGCCCCCGGTTGAACTCGGACTCGACGAAAGCCGCCGCACATTTGCTCGTCTCTGTCTGCGTCCCCGCTATCGCCACACCCAGACCGTCCAACACGCAAAGGGGAAGCAACCCCTTGACGCGCTCGGCCAGCCCCTCATACATGAGACTGTCCACGAACATGGCCGCTTTCGAATGCACCACTTCTCAGCTCCTGATGTCGAAATCCCGACGTATCCTTCGGTCCACATCCTGCTCGAGCCCCGGTGCCTGGGAAGTCCGTATGATGTCGAGCGCATTTGCGCGCGCCACCACGGCGATGTCCGGCTTGCTGCTGGCTTCCCAGTGCGCTCGGCTGTCACGGTTGCTCAGTGTCGGCGCGTACGGCTCCGACCGCAGCCTCTGCAGCGTCAGATCATCGACCAGGTAATTCCCGCGCGGCCCGACACGCTTGATGCTCTCCACCGCAAGCGCTTCCTCGCTGGTGTCAATGCCCGCCAGACACCGCCTCGCCATGCCCATTACCTCGTTGTCAATGACATACTGCTCGTAGGAGATCGTGGACATCGCTTCCAGCATCCCCGCCGCATGGTGGATGTAATTGGAGCCGGCCAGCGCCGCCTGCAGCACCGAGAACGCCTTCTCATAGCCCGCCTGGATGTCGCTGCACTTGCTCTCAGTCAGCCCGGCCGAGTTGTAGATCGGCACGCCGTAGTATTGCGCCATCTGCGCCGCCGCGGCATTGAGCATCCCGAACTCCGGGCCGCCCCCGAGATACGAGCCGTCACGCAGATTACACATTGACGGCACCGCACCGTACAGCGCGCGCGCACCCGCCCGCGCCGTCTGCGAAAGCACTATCCCCGAAAGCAGTTCCGCATTCATCTGCACCAGTGTCCCCGCCACCGTTATCGGAGATGTCGCACCCGCCATCGGCGCTGTGGACATCACCACCGGCATGTCATGCTCGATCGCATGCAGCAGCAGCGTCGTGCTGTGCGGGTCCATCAGCAGCGGCGACACCATCCAGCAGCAGATGAACGAGACGAACGGGCGCTCTACCAGACGCCGCTTGTCTCCCGCAATCAGCGCCGCCATCGCCACCACCTCGTCCATCCCCCGAACGTCATTCACGCCCGACATGAAGTGCTTCGTCGTATTCCACACGGCCGCATAGGCCTTGTTGACATCAATCAGCTCCAGCGGCAGGTCCTGCGGCTCAGTCGGCCTCACGAAGAAATCAATGTGCTCGAGGTTGTCAACGAGCAGCGCAATCTGCGCGATGTCACTCAACCTGCCGCTGCGCACTTCGTCGGTCTCCGGATCAACTACGTTCAGCGCCGCCCCGCCGGTCCCCATGTGGACCTTTGTGCCGCTCAGGTGCAGGCCATTGTCCTCGTCGCGCCCGCACAGCGTCACTTCGCCCGGCGCTTTCTTCAGCGCTTCCGCCACGGCCTTCTCATGCAGATACACACGGCTGCCGTCCATCCGCGCGCCGGCCTGCTCAAACAGCCGCAGCGCTTCGGCGTGCTGACATTCGACGCCCGCCTCTGCAAGCACCCGCAGCGAAGCCCCGTGTATCCTCTCGATGTCCTTGTCAGGAAGTGGCCGGTACATGGCCTGTCTCATAGCTGTTGCCCTCTTCTGCGCTACTTTGCCCTTCAGTTTCGGCGTCTGTGGAGGTATGATATAGCCCAGACCATGCCGCTGTCCAGACGTTACTGTCTGCCGCCGAGCAACAGCATCACAAGCACAGGGAGCCGTCGCATGTCTCAGTTCGTCCGCACATTGCTGCTTGCCTTGATCCTGCCGACACTACTGCTTGTCACTGTCACACTCGGGGCCTGCCAGCCGCTCGAGGATTACGCCTCTGTCGCCAATGGTGCCACCATCACTGGTCCGCGCAATGCCTCCGGAAGCGCGGGCAAGCCCAACTGCGCAATTGACGGCGAGGTGGCGGACTATGGCACGTCTCACGGCTATGCCTGGGCGTATCTCGACACTCCGACCGTTGTCACCTTCGCGCGCCCTGCCGTCATAGACCCCGTCGAAATCATCATGTCCGACATGTCCCTCCACACCTACGGCTATCGTCTCAGCCTGTCCGTGGATGGCAAAGTGTGGCAGCAGGTGGCCGACAGCTCGGACGCTCCCGTCTCCGGCTGGCGGATGCACCGCTTCGAGCCCACGGAAGCCGGATACCTCCGCCTCGATTGCACCTCGACTTCCGGCTGGTCCCGCAGCTACCACATCGTCGAGATCGGGGCCTTCCATCTTGGCGACATTCAGAAGACCGGCCCACTCGGCCAGGCCTGGCAGCACGCTCGCGTCCGGAGAATCACCGCACACCTCGCCCTCCTCGGGGTCGGCCCTGCTCAGGAAGCGCTGCGCGACCCGCAGCTTCTCGCCCAATTGAGGTCCACCGACGCCGAACAGCCCATCCGGCGCGACCTCTCCGACGGCACCCATGCGCTCTTCTACCGCGACGGACGCGCCATCATCGTCGCCATAGACGATGACGACAGCATGACGCCGGATGACACGAAGCCCGATGGCGTCAACGATTGCCTCGCCGTGGACTGGGACGCCGACGGCCTCCTCGACCGCACCATTGACTACGACGACACCAACGCCGACGGCATCGCCGACACCATGGTCCAGACCTATCGCCACCGCAGCACCTGGGGCAACCGGCCGTTCATGGTCCTCATCCGCGACCGCGACCCCGGCCCCCTGCGCCTCTGGTATCTGCATGATTATGCCTACTCACAAGCGCGGTGCCAGTGGAAATGCGACTTCGCCGGCGATGGGTATTTCGTGATGTTCCGTCGCGACGTCCACGACCGGCAATGGGTCGCCCACTTCGAGGCGCCATTCTGCTTCTACGATCCCGATGCCGACGGCCTGCCCGAAGAAACCGTCCGCATAACGGCAAGCGACACGACGTTCCACTCGGCCCGCTATAGCATCAACGCCGACAACGACACGACCGACGACCAGCTCTACGATATCATCCTGGCCAAAGGAAAATATCTGATGACCGTCATTGAATCGCGCATTCAGGAGGACAATTTCGATGAAAAACTCCTGTCCTTTATCAAAGAGAAAAAGTTCAGCACCATTACGGAAGAAGAATTTCTTAATTTCCTTTATACCTATAAGGAATTTGACTTGGAGCCGGTGATGGCCGCCTGGTATGTGGAAAAGAAGGTACCGGCCTTCTATATAGGCGCTATCGGCATGTTTAATGTCCGGGATGGAGAGCAGCAGCGCACTCATATCAAGATTCCCATCACCAACATCTCTGAAAGCGAGGGCATCGTCAAGATCAGCATAATGGCGGGGCGAGGAGGACGGGGAAGATTCGGAGGAGGAGGCGTGCCTTCCGAGATCGAGCGCACCGTACTCCTCCCAACGAACACCACCAAGGAAGTTGGTGTTCTCCTGGACAGCCGGCCCATGATGCTGACGGTGGAC
>JAUWOG010000611.1 GCA_030612305.1 Armatimonadota bacterium
GGCGCTGGTAGAGCCGGTCGTACATCGGCCCGCCGACAAGCGCAATACGCAAGGTGCCCGTGGTGGTGTTCATGGCAACGCCTCCCGTTCAGTAGCCGAGCGTGACGCCGCCGTCCACGGGCAGTGCGATACCGGTGATGAAGGAGGCGGCATCGGAGGCGAGGAAGGCTACTGCCTCGCCGACCTCTTCGACAGTGGCGATGCGCCCCATGGGATGGATGGAGTAGATGTACTCGCGGGCCTGCTCGGGATCAGGCTGCTGGCTGAACCACTCCTCGACCAGCGGCGTCTGGACCCAGCCGGGACAGACACAGTTGACGCGGACACCTTCGGGGGCGAGGTCGAGCGCCATCGCCTTGGTCATGGCGATGATGCCGCCCTTGCTTGCGGCATAGGCGGTGGCACGGCTCTGGCCGACAAGGCCGACCATCGAGGACATGTTGATGATACTGCCGCGCCGGTCCACGAGATGGGGCAGCGCGGCTTTGGCGCAGAGGAAGTAGCCCTTTAGATTGATGTCGAGGAGCTGGTCCCATTCCTCTTCGCTCTGCTCAAAGACGGTCTCCGAGATATGGATGCCGGCGTTGTTGAGCAGGCAGTCTATGCGGCCGAATTTGCTGACAGCCTGCTGCACCATCTTCTCGACCTGGTCGGCGTGGGTCACGTCGGTGGCGACAAAGATGGCCTGGTGGCCGGCTCTGCGGAGGTCGGACTGAGCATGTGGGCCGGTGCGGCGGTCAGTATCGGCGATGACGACAGATGCTCCTTTGGCGGCCATGACCTTGGCGCAGCCGAGCCCGATGCCTTTTGCTCCGCCGGTGACGATGACGACCATATCCGATAACATGAGACCCTCTCCTTTGGCAGCGTCCAGTACGCTCTTGACGGTTGCTGGGCGGGTAGTCGGGCGCCCTGGTGGCGTGTCGTTGACAAAGGCTTTCCCTCGCCGTTAGTATAGGATAATCGGCTATGGAATACCTGCAAATCTATAGAAAAATGTTGCTGATAAGGCGCTTTGAGCTGCGTGTCGCCGAGCTGCACCGGGCCGGGGAGGTCCCCGGCTTCACCCACCTCTACTGGGGCCAGGAGGCGATCGCTGTCGGTGTGTGTCACTGGCTGAGTGCGGACGACTACGTGGTCAGCACCCACCGGGGCCACGGGCACTGTCTGGCGCAGGGGGCCGAGCCGGGGCGCGTGCTGGCCGAGGTAATGGGCCGTGAAGCTGGCGACTGGCGCGGCCGGGGCGGCGCGATGCACGTGGCCGATTTCAGTTGCGGGATGCTGGGGGCCAACGGCATCGTCGGCGGGAGTCTCCCGATCTCGACAGGCGCGGCGCTGGCGTGCAAGCTCGCAGGCGAGGGGAATATGGCTGTCGCGTTCTTCGGCGATGGGGCGGTTGAAGAAGGCGTATTCCACGAGAGCCTGAATCTGGCGAGTCTGTGGAGCCTGCCGCTGCTTTTCGTCTGCGAGAATAACGAGTGGGCCATCTCGGTGCCGGTGAGCAAGCGGCAGGGAGGTCGAGGTGCGGCTGCGCTGGCGGAGGCGCACGGCATCGGCGCGCGCGAGGTGGATGGGAACGATGCAGTGGCGGTCGTGGAGGCGGCGGGCGAGATGGTCGAGAGAGTGCGCCGGGGCAGGCCCGGCCTGCTCAACTGCCAGACCATCCGCTGGGGCGGGCATCACTCCGCGCAGCCGACCAGAGCTTACCGGACGGAAGAGGACTGTGCGAATGCTGAGGCCGCCTGTCCCATCGCACGATTCGGCAAGCGCCTCCTTGCAGAGGGCGAGGCTACTGAGCAGCAGTTAGAGGCCATGAGCGCGGAGGTCGAAAGCGAGATTGATGCGGCGCAGCGGTTCGCACAGAGCAGCCCATTGCCCCGCGCGGAGACGGTGACGGACTATGTGTACTACGAGGGAAGGGCCGACTAGATGACCGAGATGACGTATGCGGCGGCGCTGAACCGGGCGCTGGCGGAGGCGATGCGAGAGGACCCGAAGGTCGTTGTCCTCGGCGAGGACATCGGCCCGCTCGGCGGCATCTTCACGGTGACCCAGGGCTTGCTGGATGAGTTCGGCCTGCAACGCGTTTTCGAGACTCCCCTTTCAGAAGCCTGCTACGTCGGCTGCGGGACCGGGCTGGCGCTGTGTGGCTGGCGGCCGGTCGTCGAGCTGATGTTCTCCGACTTCCTGATGGTGGCGATGGACCAGGTCTGCAACCAGGCGGCGAAGCTGCGCTACATGACCGGCGGACAGGCGAGGCTGCCGATGACGCTACGCGCGCCGATCGGAGCGCGGAACTCGGCGGCGGCCCAGCACTCGCAGTCCCCGCAGGCATGGTTCGCGCACACGCCCGGCCTGCGCGTGGTGATGCCGGCGACGCCCGCCGATGCGCTCGGCTTGCTCGCCTCGGCGATAGAGTGCGAGGACCCCGTGCTCGTGCTGGAGCACAAGTTCCACTACCAGGACAAGGGCCCGGTTCCGGATGGCCGTCACCGCGTGCCACTGGGGAAGGCGGACGTCAAGCGAAGCGGAGATGATGTCAC
>JAUWOG010000122.1 GCA_030612305.1 Armatimonadota bacterium
GCACGGGACGCCAGGACTTCAGCGGCAGACGCACCTCACAGCGCAGGCCGACTCCTGACGGGGAGCTGGGGCAGCCCCTGACTGTCTCTTCCTCCATGACGAGGCGCGCCGGCCAGCCGCCGCTTGAGGTCTCTGCCTCCGCTTCGGCATCAATGTAGCCCTCGCCGTTGAACTCGACACCGTCTTCCGCCAGCGCCAGCACCTCACTCGTCTGGCAGTTGCGGAAGGCACGGACACGCCCGCCGAAGGGTCGAACCATGTACTCCAGCCGCCCGAGCCTGCAGATGCGACCTGCCGCATAGTGGCGGAACCAGTACAGAACGCCCAGCTGCAACCCCCAACTGCCCGGATGCGCACTGCGGTATATCCACACCGGTTCGTCGAGGTTGCTGAGCGTGTCGCGTGTGATGTCCTCCGGGATCCCGCGCCGGCTGTGTGCGGCGCGAGCGAGCGGCACGGCTCCCAGAGCGACGAGCATGTAGAACATGCCCCAGCGATCGCCAAACAGCTCCCTCAGCTCCGGCCACTTAGTGACGCTATCGCGCTCGTAGTCATCCTCTTCGAACAGCAAGCGGTAGCAGTGCCACGCCAGGTGCAGAAGCGCCGGCGTCTCACGCGCGCGCACTGCAGTCTCCTGCAGCAGCGGCTCGAGTTCCGCCGGCAGCTTCGCGAAGTCGTGGCACTCAGTGATGTGAGCGGCGTCAAGGAACTCCGGCCCGTCCTCAGGAAGCGACGCCTCGGACGCCTCCCAGTACGGGGCAAACAGCTCACGGGTATCCTCGATGCCCAACTCCGCAAGCATCTCGTCAAGCTCGAGTCTCACTACTGCATTCACACCTTCCTGTGCAGGCGCCGCCGTCTGTCTTGAGGCAAGCCCGCTGTCGCCTATCTGTACCGTCCGTATTCACGGCAGGCGCGGCTGATGGTCAGGAAATTCTCCTGCCAGCGGTCCGGCGGCACGTCCTCGGTGATACCGATGATGAGCTTCTGTGCGCCGGCGTCCTCGTCTATCATCCGGCAGGCCTCGTCGTAGATCTCCTCCTGCGTGCGCAGGTGCACCGATGACGGGAAGTTCGTCCAGAGCGCCTTCTCGGGCCAGGCCTTGCGGGCATCGGCGATGCTCATGTCGGTATCGGGCGCAGGCGTGAACGCCTCGATGTAGTCAAGCTCTGAGTCGGCGATGAGATCGGCGAACAGGCCGCAGTTATCATCGAGGTGACAGCCGTAGAGCTTGCCGTTTTCGTGGAGGATCTTGCCGAACTCGTTGTAGAGCGGCAGGATGAGGTCCCGGAAGCGCTCGCGTCCGACGATGGCGGGGCTGACGTTCCCGCAATACTGGATGAACTCGAAGGGGCTTTGTGCCATCACCTTGAAGGCGCGGCGGTCCTTCGCGGCCAGCGCCTCGTACAGTTCCATGACCTGCTCGCGCCGCTCGGCCCACTCGATGCAGAACGTCTCGACACCCAGGTAGTTGTAGATGATGGCCTGCAGCGGGGAGTATCCGATGGTGGCGCGCAGCACCATGTCGTCACCCAGCCATGCCCGCGCTTCATCATAGACTTCATAGTTCGGCTCGAACTGGGTGTCTTCGGCCTGGGCGATGAGCTTGGCATAGTCATCAGGCCCTTTGAAGGGGAGTTCATGCCGCCAGGAGGTGAAGTCGGCCGGCTCATTGATCCCTTCCAGGTCGCCTGCAGGAGTATGCGTGACCGTCTTGACCAGGCCCTTGCCAGTCTCGGGATCGGTATAGGTGATGCTCTCGCCGGTGCAGTTGGGTGCCGAGGACTTCATCGGGCTGAAGTGGCGGTTGTGAATGCACAGCCCTTCATTGCGCAACTGCCGCTCGACTTCGCACTGGGGCAACATGCACTCATAGACGGTGAAGGGCACATGGTCAGGCCCGGTGCCCTTGAGCACTGCCTCGACGCGTTCGCGCGGCGTCATCTCCATGCAAATCCACCTTGTACTTCGGATTCCGGAATTCGTCCCGACACTGTCAAATCGAACCGGAGCCGTACTTGAGGCCGGCCAGCAGATAGGCTTTACAGTTGTCGAGGACCTTGCCGAGTTGTTCGCGATCGCGGACGGCGTTGGTGCCGGCGGTTCCTCCCGTGGTTCGCAGGCTGAAGCCGCCCCCCGGCGCGCCCGCCTGGATAGCCTCGGACACCGCCTGCTCGACCTGCTCTGTGCTCCAGGTTGGGAAGTACGGTGAGGGGATATTGCCCGACAGCAACATGCGATCACCGACACGACGCTTGGCCTCGGAGAGGTCCACATCACCCATCGGCGCACCCTCCAGTGGCTCAATGGCGTCAATGCCCATCTCCGAGAACCGCTCCAGGTAGTTCATCGCGTTACCGTGGCAGTGGGCTCGCAGCTTCCCGCCGTGGGCGTGGATGACATCGTTCACCTGCTTGTCGTAGGGGAAGACAAACTCCTCGAAGAAGTCTGTCCCGGCCCAGGGCGGGATCAACATCTCGTGGGCGCACACGGAGAAGTAGGGTCCGATGCCGGCTTGCAGCATCGCCTCGACAGCGCGGGCGACATGCTCGTTGGTCACCTCCAGGAAGCGGTGTATGAGGTCGCGGTGAGTCTTGAACCAGATATACACCTCTTCCATGGTGGCATTGCGTACGAGCCAGCCGAGCGGATGCAGGATGCTAACCAGCAGAATGCCCCTGTCGCCCACGTTGGCGACTGCGCGGTCGAATTCCTCCACATCCGGTTCGCGGACCTCGAAGGTTGCCTCGACAAGCCTTTCGAGGTCCTGCGGGGAGGTGATGTAGCGCTTCTCCCATCGGCAGTCGGGTACATCTACCTCTAGATCAAGGTCCCGGACCACGGCGTCAAATGGCCCGGCCGGCGTGTCGTAGATGCGCTCGGTGCGCACGAACTCGCCGGGCTTGCGCCCCAACTCTCTCTCCGAATAGGTCGCGGGCAGCCCCAGGAAGCCCCAGTCGTAGGGGGAGCAGTCGAAGAAGTTGTCCGCGTACTGCTCGATCAGTTCCAGTACCCGCTCGCCGCGCGGGTGTTTGTGGGCGAGCAGCCCAATCCTGAGCTCGATGGGCACGCGATCAGGCTCCTCGAAAGACCAGGCTGTTTCCAGGCGCTCTCTTGAGGTCATCGGCATCTCCCTTGTGAGTGTATCCGCATGTTTGGCCCAGGAGCCCTTTGCTCCGGCTCCAAGGCATCCTGGGGCCCCTTGTGACCCCGTACACCGGCTGCTTGACATGGTTCTGTCCTCGCTCCACTCACGCGTACTTTTCGGCGATGCCGATGGCTAGTTTCGCCCAGTCGCGGAGGCGTTCCGGCCGTCCGAAGAGTGTCTCCAACTCGCGCAGGACGACCTGGTAAGGATGTCCCTGCAGGCGCTTCAGGCCGGCCTCGATATGTCGGCGGTGCTCTTCGAGGTCATCGGGCATGGTCACTTGCGTGGAGGACTGCCGCCACATGATCGTGTAGTCCTTGCCGCACGCCTCGATGACAGTGTCCAGATTTGTCCAGAATGAGGAGACGAAGATGCGCAGGTTGGGGATGCGCAGCACGATGTCGGTCTTGGTCGTGAGGTCCTCGCAGCAGCCGTACTGGACGGCGCCGAATTGTTGGAAGAGCACCTGCTGGTAGCTGAGCAGGAACTCCTCCTGCATCGGCGGGGAGACCTGGTCGAACTCCTGGCTGTTGGCGGCTACCCAGAGATTGTGCAACTGTGCCGGGCCATCGGCAGCAGGATCACCGAGCGCATCGGAGCAGAACATCGGCTCATGGTGATTCGTGGTGAGGAGGCCGGCGTCTTCGGCGGCACGCTGGGCGCGGAATACGGCTTCCGTGAGCTTGCCCATTGCCCGGTGTACCAGTTCGGGCCGAAATGCCATGTCCTCCATCATCGGGCCCATCCCGCGCAACTGTTCGAGATAGACGCTGAGTTGCGGGCCCAGAGGCGGAGAGCCGGTGATACGCATCGGCATGGCATCGCCGAGCAACTCATTCATGCGCGAGGCCGCACGTTCCGTAGCCTCCCGGTCATAGGTATAGGTGGGGATGCGGATGCGCTCGTAGTCCTCCGGCGTCTCGATGGGGTGCTGATAGCGGAAGCCACCGAGGTGAGTCGAGCCCGTCGAGACATGCGTCGGCACTCCCCAGGTATGCTCGTGGTCGCAGCGCCACGCAGCGCCCACGCTCCACCAGGGAGCCATGATGTGGTCATCGCCGACCCAGTCCTTGTAGAGGTCCCTGCGCAAGGTCAGTTCGGCCTGGCGGCAGAGCGGGTCGGTACACTGCAGCGTGTCGTCGGGAATTATCTCCGACCAGACGCCGGCAGGGCGGCACCATACGGGGGCGCGGTCAGGCCGGCGCCGCTCATTGACATCCCGCCAGCGTTGTCTGCGCGCCTCGTATTCATCGCTGGTCGCCAGTGCCAGGACACGAGCGGCCAGTTCGCGCACGAGGGCGACGTCTTTGGTCGGCCAGTTGCTCGGCGTATGGCTTGTCGTCATATCACTCGGGCGGCGAGCTGCCTGCCGGCCGCGACTCATTGGGCCGGAACTCGGGCACCTGGATCGGTTGGCCGCTTTGCGCGGAGACGGCGGCGAGAATACCCGGGCCCTGCACCTCGGCAGCGCGATAGATGTTGTTGAACGGCTCGGTGTCGGCGATGATGCTGCTGATGAAGTCGGTGAGCGGGTAGAAGTCAGTGCCGCCATGTCCGGTGGCGGCGGCCTCGGGCGGCGCCGGCTGCCACTCGGTGTAGCTCCACTCAGCGGGTTCGCGCGTCGCCATGAAGTGGTCAGCCAGCCACCGCTTGCCCGGCTGTCCAAGGCACGATGCGCCGACTCGCGCGGTTTCGACAGTCCCGCCGGTGCCGACCAGATGATACCAGTGGGCCGGCTTTGGTGTGGGGAAGCTGAAGCCGGCCGCGAGCCGAATCACCGTGTCCTTCTCAGTGTGCATCAGGGCGACCTGGAGGTCGGAGCCGTCCACTTCCTCATGGGAGTAGCTGCCGCGCCGGGTGCCCATGCAGAAGACGGTTTCGACCCGGTCATCGAGCGCCCGCAGCAGAGGGCTCAGGTCATGTGTGTGATACATGATGGGATCGCCGAGGTTGCAGTAACGGCTGCGAACCGCTTTGGGATTGTTGCGCGCCTCTTCGCGCCCCATCTTGCGACCCGTTTCGCTGTCCTGGTACAGAATATGCTCGGGCATCCCGTGGAAATACTGGCCTTCTGCGAAGAGTATCTTGCCAAGCTCGCCGTTGGCCACCATGTCGCGCCAGGCGAAGACGAACGGCGCCCATGCGACCTGCTCGGCGAGCTGGAACTTCAGCCCCGTCCGCTCGACGGCCAGGATCATGCGCCAGAGGTCCTCCATGCTGTAGCACAGCGGCACCTCGCAGATGGTGTGTTTCCCGGCTTCCAGCGCCCGGATAGTCAGGTCGGCAAGCCCCTTCGGTTCGACTATCACTGCGACCGCATCAATGTCGCCCTCGGCGAGCATTTCGTCGTAGTCATAAAAAGCCCGAACGTCCGGATCGTCGGCCCGCTCGAGCCCCTGCTCCACCAGTGGCCGTGTTACGTCGCACAGGGCAGTGACGCGGCAATTCGGCGTAAGCCCACACGTGCTTATCCAGCCGCGACCGCGACCTCCCATACCAACGATACCGATCTTGACTTCTTCCATCGTGGTCCTCCCTGTCTCTGTCAGGCACGCCTTGACCCACTGTCTGCTCCGGCACTATTCCTCTGCAGGCGTCCAATACCTGCGTGCCGCGTACACGGAGCTTCGCCGGGGCTATTGAGTTGACAGTGAAGGCAGGTAGCAACGTCAAGGCGAGGAAATGAGGCGAGCAGGAAACACCTGATGCGACGGAAGAGAGGCCGTGCGTGACAGAGGAGCTGATCGTGATGAGGCATGCTATTGTGTGGGCAATGCTTTGCTGCTTGGCGTTGGGGCCTGCGTGGGCCGGCTTCGAGCGCAACTACTACACCGAGGCAAAGATGAAGATCATGCGGGACAACGTAGAGAAGTACCAGTGGGCACGGAGTCGGCGTGACGCGATGGCGGCCGGTGGCGACCGCTGGGCGAAGTGTGACGATGAGAAGCTGCGCTCCATGGTCGTGCCGCCGCAGGTGCCGCGCTGTTACCAGTTGCACAACTTCGGCTGCCCCGTCCACGGTGTCAAGGTGCATGAGAAGGGCCTCTACTCGTGGATCATAGACGTGGACAAGCCGTACAAGGTCAAATGCCCGGTGGGCGGGGAGGAGTATCCCTCAAACGACTTCGCGGCCTTCCTCGCGTCCGGGATGAAGGACCGCTCGCTGCTGTTCAATGCCGAGCACCCCGATCCCAAGGACCCGCTGCACATGCAGTACGTGGATGACGGGTGGGGCTGGAACAAGGAGGGCGATGAGACCAACTACTGGTTTGTAGCCTGGTACGCGCACTGGAGCATGAGCAAGTTCACGATGCCGGCGATCGCGGCTCTCGGTCAAGCAGCGCTGGCTTGCGAGGACCCGGAGAAGGCAAAGCTGTATGCCCACAAGTGCGCGGTGCTGCTCTGGCAGTTTGCCCAGTACTACCCCGACTACTTCTACGAGAAGCAGTCGCGCGAGGGTAAGGAGCATAACCCCAACTACCGGGGCCGATGGACCAATATGATCTGGGAGACTGGGACGCCGCGCAGATGCGCACCGGCCTATGACGCCATCAGACCGTTCCTGCCCGAGGACAAGGAACTGCAGAAGCTGACGGGCCAGACCGCCGAGGAGATAGATGCCACGATTCGCGAGCGCCTGCTGATGACGGCGGCCCGTGACATCACCGACGGGAGTCATCGCAATGCCGGCAACTACGGCAGCCACCAGAGCTCGCTGCTGATACTGGCCGCGGTGCTGGGTGAGGATGCACAGACCCCGTCACGCGAGGAGATGATCCGGTACATCGTTGCGACCCCCAAGCCCGCCACCGCCCAGGCCATAGGCATCCGCGCCGCGCTGGTCAACC
>JAUWOG010000263.1 GCA_030612305.1 Armatimonadota bacterium
CATCCTGCTGCAGTTCGGCTATCGGTCTCCCGGCGATATTCGTCAGTGCGACCTGCACGTGCGCATCGGCCGACACACGATAGCTCAACTGCACCGCGCCTCCCGACGTTCTCCGGGCCCAGGCCGAGCTGATTACCAGGCCCGGGTCCGACCCCTGGCGTCGGTCGCGCCTCCTCGACAGGCCCGCGGTCTTCAGAGTGCCACACAGGACCATCCAGCGTCCGGCGCTGTCGCGGCCGTCCCACGTGTTGGCAAGCACTACATCCAGGTCGCTGGTGTTCCAGTAGTTGTTCTGGATGTATATGTCATGCGGGCTTCCGTTGTACGCCTCGTACGAGCCGTTGTCATGGATATGGTTCAGCCCGTCGTCACTGGTGCTCGCATTGGCCAGATTCCCGAAGTTGGGCTCCGCATTGTCAGCGACATACACCCCGTAGCGGCCATTCTGCACGCTCCACGTCTTGTACACGACCGCGGCCCCGTTGCCGGTGCATCGTATCCCGTCATACTCTGAGCACCTGATATCGCACTCCTCGACCCGCACATCAGTCGAGGCGATATCCAGCCCGTGCACCGCATTCCTGATATTCGCGCCCGTCACTGTGCCTCTGCTACCGGCGTTGAATCTGATCCAGTCCCAGTCCCCCGGCTGTGGGCTTGTACCCGGCCCGTCGCAATAGACCGGACTCTCTGCGGTCCCCGCCCCATTGCACTCTCCGTCAATGGTGAGCGCTCCGCCGACGATCTTCACCCCTGCCCCGATGTTGAGGGTCGCTGCTGCCGCGATCTGCAGGTTCGAGCTAGTTGCATTGCCCCTCAGGTCAAGCGGGACGCCCTGCGCCACCCACTCGTGAACCCCGCTTATCATGTCCGGGTTCTTGTGGCAGGCCACGCTGATGATCTGCTCTACATTGTCATAGTAGATGTTGTTGGCACCCAGCAACCGCACCGCCCCCGCCTGAGTATGGACCGGATACCGCCCGTTGCTGTAGAACCGGCAGTTTCTCACACCCGCGCTGGCCGAGTTCCAGCCCTCGATGCGAAGCCCGTCTCTGCCATTGAGCTGTACCACCGTCTGCGACATGTTGAGAGCCGTGTTGCCCATGCAGCGCAGCCCGTCGTACTCCTGCTGAAGCAGCCAGCCATCGTGGAGGTTCAGCGTCGCGCCATCGGCGATGATGCCATTCTCGGCGTAGCGGACGATCAGACCGTTGAAGTTGGCGATGGAGCCCGGCCGCAAGGTAATGCCCTGCCAGTCGCCGATCCCCGGGCTCTCACCCGGAGGGATAATCGTTATCGGGTGAGCCGAGCTACCGTTGGTATCAATGCGACCGGTCACATCTATGTCGGTGCCGCGGATCGCCACCCCTGCATCAATCAGCAGAATCCCGCTGATTGCCAATTCGTGCGAGCCGCCACCCGCGCTCAGGTCGTAGTGCAGCCCGCCTTGCCCGTACCAGCCGTCCACATCCTTGATGTCGTCGAGTGCGCTGCAACTCACTCCGATGCGGTTGATACCGTTGAAATGATACCGGTTCCCCCGCTTCAGTATCTCCGCGCACGTCGCCTTCGCATAGACGGGGTACTCGCCGTTGCTGATGAAGTAGGTCCGCCACACGTTCCCCTCCGGCTCCGTGGACTCGATGTACAGACCCCGTCTTCCGTTGTTGCGGAAGTTGGATCGTATGATGCCGATGAACGCCTCCCCAAAGACGAACATGCCGTCTGTCTGGGCCCGTTCGATGTAGCAGCCGTCCATTTTGAGGAACCCGCCGGCTACCGTGATGTTCGTCTTTGCACCACGCACGACGGCGTACTGGAACTCGCCGTGGCCGCTATCTGTGAAGTAGAGGCCTTTCCACGCCCCGATCGCCTGGTTATCAACAGGCTCGAACAACACCTTGTAGTAATCGGAGCCGGCAACGAGTAGCGTCCCTGACACTCGCAACTCGTAGTCCCCGTCAACAATTACTGCGACCCCCGACTCGACCGTCACCGTAGCGCCCTCGGCAATAGTCGTATCGCCCACCACGTGGTAGGGGCTGGCCGTGTACCTCAAAGTGGTATCGGAGTTGATGAGAGTGGGTAAATCAGCGGCCCACGCTCCATGAGCGCAGGCCACGATGCAAATGAGTTCAATTATCCGCCGCCGCAACGTGCCGTGGTCCATCAAACACTCCCCCATCGCCGGGTGAAAGATCTGGCGGCGCCGTGTTCGGCGCAATGCAAATCCAGGGAATGACTACACGCGCCCCGCCTCGTCCCGCCCGAGGCCCGTCAGCCACTACCCGGCGCCTGTGTCACTTCCCTCGGGCGCGTCCGCTTCCCCCAGCACCATGACCTCAGGCTCCAGCCAGATATCGAAGCGGTCGTGAACGCGCTGCTGCACAAGCTCGATGAGACCCAGTATGTCGCCGGCCGTTGCTCCCCCGCAGTTGACAACAAAGTTGGCATGTTTCTCCGATATCGTGGCCCCGCCTACCTGCAGGCCCTTGGCACCGCTCGCCTCCAGCAGCCGGCCCGCATAGTCCCCATCCGGGCGCTTGAAGATAGACCCCGCACTCCGCTGCGCAACTGGTTGCGTGTCGCACCGGGATTCCACGACTTCATACGTGCGGGCACGAACTTCCCTCGCGTCCCCCTCCTCCAGCGCAAAGCCGGCCTCTGCGATTGTCAGATCCTCGTGCTGAAAGATGCTGTCCCGGTACGTCAGCGCCAGCTCATCCCGCGCCAGCCGCTGCATATCCCCGGACGGCGTGATCGCCGTCACCCAATCCACCACCTGGCTCATCTCCCCATCATAGGCCCCCGCGTTCATCACCAGTGCGCCACCCACCGAGCCGGGAATCCCCGCCGCGAATTCCAATCCCGTCAGGCCCCACTCACAGCATTGCCGACAGAGCATGGCGACTCTCGCCCCTGCCTGGGCTGTGACCTGTGTCCCCTCGCGCGAGATCCCGGAGAGATTGTCGCCGATGTGTATCACAATCCCCCGCACGCCACCGTCTTGCACGATCACGTTCGTACCCTCGCCTAGCACCAGATAGGACACGCCTGCTTCCGTCGCGTGCCGTATCACTTCGGCGAGCGCCGCTATTGAGCGAGGAGCAACGAAAAGATCGGCGGGGCCGCCGACCCCTAGAGAGGTATGCTTCGACAGTGGCTCATTCGTCAGAATATCCGCGTCCTCGAGCGCTGCCGCCGACCGGATAACATCTGCGTCCATCAATGCCATTCTTCTCCCGCGTCAGCCGGCCGTCTCGGCCTATTCTGTATCTGCCTCGTCATCTTCTTCGGCTTCGGCCGCATCATCAGCTTCAGTGTCCTTCGTTTCCTCCGCAGGCGCTGCCTCTGCTTCTGCCTCTTCTGAGCTTGCGGCTTCCTCTGCTGCTGTCTCTTCCTCTGGTTCTGCTTCTGCTTCTTCTGAGCTTGCGGCTTCCTCGTCTTCCTCGTCTTCCATCGCTTCGCGTGCTTGCTCGACCTTCTCCCCTATCACGTGTGCCGCTTGCTCGCCGCGTTGCTTCGCCTGCGTCCGAGCGCTCTTGCCGCCCTCGGCTGCATCCTTGTATAGGTCGCCGGCTTTGTCCGAGACCGTTTCGTACTCCTGCTTGAGTCTCTGCAGAGCCGTCGCCCACGCGCCCTTCAGGCCTCGGACATCATCATCAAGCTCAACCACCGCCGAATCCGGGATAATGATCGTGTCGCGACCATGCACCATCCCTGCTACCACCGGCAGACTCAGAGTCCCATCCGTGAGGTCCCTGACCGTACCACCCGACACCTCGTACCTGGCAATCCTCTGCGTCCCCGACTCCATGAAGATCTCGGCGAGTGTACCCAGCTTGGCCCCCGAGGCAGTCATCACAGTGATTACCTGCTCCGGTGATACGCGGCGTTTCTCCACCAGTTCCGGGAAGTCCCCAATGTCCTTCACCTTCGAGGAGTCCGGAACCATCACCGCCTGAGGACCGATGACGCCGATGTCCTCCGCCAGAATGCCCTTCTCGACTGGCTTATCCCCGAGGATCATCCCTACGATGACACCTTGCGCGAGGTCCGCTATCACCTCCGTGACGCGTCCCAGGCTCGCACCCTCCTCGCTGGCGATAACCGACAGCCCTACTATCTTGCTTGTCTCCCTCATCTTGCGCCTCCCCTCTGTTGCACTCGAGCGCCCGGCAACGACCTTCGCATTATAGCTCAATTCCTTACCTCAGGTGAAGGTCAACGTCACCTATCCCTCCAGCAGAGGCCCTGCGACTTCCACTACTGCTCGATAGTACGTCTCCAGGTTCCCCACGTCCAGGCGCCTTTCGCGCTCCTCAAGCGGACATGCGTACACCGGCTTCCCCGATCTCGCCAGACTCGCCATCGCGTCGGTCAGTTGGATCTCGCCGCCGGTGCCGGGCCCCTGCTTCGCCAGGTGCGCGAAGATCGCCGGGCTGAAGATGTATCGCCCGCAGATCGCCATATTGCTCGGCGCCTCAGCCGGCTCCGGCTTCTCCACAAGGTCGCTTACCCTTATCGCATCCCCAGAAATCTCGCCGGGCGCAATGATCCCCTACTTGACAGTATCCGCCGGCGCAACCTCCCGCACCGCCACAACGCAATCCGCGTCATTTTCCTCGAAGACCCTTTGCATCCGTCCCAGCAACTCCCCCGCCGCCGACCCGACTATCACCGCATCTCCCAGCCCCACGATAACCGCCCGCCCGGCTACCGCAGCTTCGGCGGTATGCACCGAATCGGGGTGGCCGCGCTGCTCCTGCTTAGTCAGATACGTGTAGGCGGCGTGCGTCTCGCGATTGGTTG
>JAUWOG010000242.1 GCA_030612305.1 Armatimonadota bacterium
CTTGACCGCTTGTTTGAACGCCTCCGGGTCCTTCGGCTCCGGGTAGCTGAAGAATTTCGCCGAATCGTTCCACAGCAGCGCGATGTTAACGCCACGCTCCCCAATCAGCTTCTCCGCAGCTGCCGGTGTCGGCTCATTGCCCGCCCCCCCTACATGCCGCCCGGGCCAGGTGTCCGGCAGCGGCTTGCCGGGCGTGGCCGGGATTCCGATCCGGTACTTGCGCTCGCCCTCAATCCGCCTCGGCTCATTGATGATGTTCGCGCTCAGCACTACGCCCTCATCGGTCCGCCGCAGAGAGAATGCCTCTTCCCTCGGGCCGGTCCATCCGCCCCACGTCTCCGTCACAAAACTCAGCCCACGGTAGTCGTCACCGATCCACCAGAACGCCTGCCAGTCAAGCTCCAGGCCCTCCGCCGGTAGCTCATCAATTCTCCCGTACCCGTACTTCCCCCACTGCGTCGAGAAGTGGTAGAACTTGGCCACATCCGCCGCGATGGGTATCTGCACACTGAGTTGCTCTATCTCGGTGGGCCCGTCCGCGCTCACCGTCAGGTCAATGTCAATGAGCCCATCGTACTCGATGGCGCCGGGCACACTGATCCTCAGCGGCCCGCATTTCATCTCGCAGTCGAACTCCACCCGGTCCGCACCAATCGCCCCGATGTCCAGAATCTGGTCCTCGAGCTTCGTGATGGTGCCGCCCTGCTTGACGATCAGCCGCATTGGCCCGCTCAGCAGCGTCTTGCTCTGACTCTCTATCTGCACCGGAAACGGCGCATTCAGCATGTAGGTCCGGCCCCAGCATTTGACATCGGTCTGCGTCTGCGCCTTCAGCACAACCAGCGGCTCGAACGGATAGGGAACCTCGTCGCTCACACCGTATTGCTTCTGCTTCCACGGCTCGGCCGGGTCCGACAAATCAGTGAACGGATACGCCGTCGAGCCGGCATATCCAGCCAGCAGCAGACATACGACCCACACAAGCTTCAGTTTCATTTGGATCATTCCTTTTCAGTTCAGTCGGTGACTTCATCCTCTTTGACGATGCCCGGCCTGGTCTTGAGTTCCGCCACTTTGTCAAAAGCCCATCTGACGTAGCGGGCCGATTTCTCCACTCGCCCGTCGGCGATGTCAGCTCCGCGCTCGGCAGAGGCTCCGTCCGCTACCATTCCCCATGCTCCGGTCTTGGTCACCTTGTCAAATCCCACGTAGTCGAGGAACTCCTGGCCCACGATGCCCGGGCTGTTGACGATCCCCTTGTCCTTGACGAGCTCGGGCCTCAGATACATCATGCGCGATGTCTCAGAGAGACCGGAGTGGATTTCGGTCGGCGGCTCGTCACCATCTTCCGGGTTGACACCGGATGACCAGACGATGCTGAGGTCGGGATAATCGTAGTTGAGTTGGCGTACCGTGGGCTTGAGCACCCAGTTTGCCCCGTGGCCGTTTGCCACGACGATCCTTTTCATCCCGTGCTCGCGCAGGCACATCACGATGTCTCGCAGCACGGCGGCCAGCGTCTCGGGGCGCAGTGAGATTGTCCCCGGGAAGCGCCCGTGTTCCCAGGCTGTTCCGAATGGCATCGCCGGCACGTAGAAGGCGTCAAGCTCTTCGGCCAGCGCGCGCCCGAAGACGTCCACCTGGAACCAGTCCGTTCCCACCGGCAGATGGTGGCCGTGCTGTTCGATTGAGCCAATCGCAATGACCGCTATCTCGACATTCGCGTCGCGTATCTCTTTCCACGTGTTCTCCACACTGTACACGTGCTCATCCTCCTGTCACTTCGTGCAGCGCACGACAGCCAGCAATGCCCTCGAGCCTTCATAGGTCTCGATCATGCGGTACTTCTTGAGGCACAACTCCGTCAGCCACCATCCGATGAGGTGCTTCAGCGTGTTGCGCATCGGCACCCGCTTGCACCATTTCTGCTGATAGAACCCGCCATCGTCCCACAGTTCGCGGCTTGTCTCCGAGAAGGGCGCCGCCTCAAGGAGACGGGATTCCAGCGTCTTGTCATCGTAGTTGTGCTGAAAGAAAGTCGGCTCGCCCTGATACTTGCGCAAGTAGCTGGTCCGTTTGCGATGTGTGTCGAAGGCCGCGCTGCCATGAGCAAGCGGCACCGTGATGACGAGCTTTCCGCCCGGCTTCAGCACGCGATATGCCTCCCTCACCGCCCTCGAATCACCGTCCTGCGGAATGTGCTCGATCGTCGAGATCGCCGACACCGCATCAAATGACTCCTCGTCATAGGACAGGGCCGTCGCGTCTTGCATCTCCATAGTGACGCGGCCTGTCTCAAACGCCGCTGCGAGTTGGGGAATACGCCGGGCTATCTTCCTCTGCACGTTGACGTACTCGCCGATGTCGGTGATGTGGCATGTCACGGCCGGGTTCATGTACGCACAGAAGAGAGGAAATATGGAGTGCTTTCCGGTGCCGATATCGAGCAGGCGATGCCCGGCCTGCAAGTGAAGGAACTGATACGCGCGTGTGTATTCGATGACGCGGCCATATTGCACGCCTCCGAGGCGCTTCTTCAGCCCAAGCCGGGCATTGAAGCTCTTCAGCTCCTCGACCAGGCGCGCCGACTCCTCGTCCAGCATCTATTGCATCACTCTGCCCTTCACCGCATCACCGGCCTCGGTCATGCACGTGCAGAGCGATTATAGCCCAAGTTGACGTGCCTGGCAAACCACGGCACGGAGCCTGTCTCGGCGTCTCGCACCTGTTGGTGAACCGCAGGGCCGTATGTGCTATAATAGCGCGGGTGAGCGATACTATGATGCATGGTGGACACGGTGGTCGAGGTCGTCACATGCGGGGCGGCTCCTCTGAGGAGACGGAACCGCTGCGGATAACTGACCGGCGGATGCTAGGATGGTTTGGCGGCTATCTGCTGCCTCACTGGCCCAAGATCCTGCTCGGCACGGTCGCAATGGTCATCGCCACTGCCTGCTCGCTTGCTCCTACGTATATCTTCGGCAAGGGCATCGTTGACCGCGTCATCATTGGCCAGGACCCGGCATTGCTCAAGACATACCTGCTCGTGATGCTCGCCACGTTCGTTGGCGACAATCTGTTCAACGCCGTGCGCATGAACGTCATGCACATCCTCGGCCAGCGTTTTGTCTATGAGTTGCGCACCCAGTTGTACGGTCACATGCAGCGTCTTTCGCTCAGTTTCTTCGAGCGCCATCAGACCGGGGACGTGATGTCGAAGGTCTCCAATGACGTCAACGCCGTCGAGGACATGGTCGTCCACGGCACTGACTCCGTGATCACAGATTCCGTGCACATCCTTCTCGTCATCGGAGTGCTGTTCTGGGTGAAGCCCGCGCTCGCGCTCATCGCTCTGATGCCGATCCCCATCATGATTACCGCGATAGTGCTCTTTGCCCGCATCATCAGGCCGATCTATCGGAAGATCCGCGACCAGTTAGGCGAGATCAACGCTCAGCTCCAGGAGCGAATCGCCGGCATTCAGGTCATCAAGGCATTTGCCCGTGAGGACTACGAATTCGAGCTCTTCGACAAGGCCAGCGTCGACTACTACAAGGCCAGCGTTCACACGATATGGCTGTGGACGACGTTCTTCCCGATCATCAACTTCATCGTGTCGTGCGGGCTGCTGCTGGTAATGTGGCGCGGCTCGCTGATTGCCGGAGAGCCCTCGGGAGGCATTACGGCCGGCGACATGGTGGTCTTCATCGGCTACCTCACTGGTTTCTATTTCCGCTTCGGCAGCCTCGCGCGCGTCCATAATCTCTACAACCGCGCGCTCTCCTCCGTGGCCCGCATCTTTGAGCTTCTCGACGAAGAGCCCGATGTCAAGGACGCTGAAGACGCCCTGGACGTCGGAAAGGTCGAGGGGCGTGTCGAGGTCGAGAACATCACCTTCCGCTATGCGACGGGGGAGGTAGTGCTTGATGGCGTGTCGGTGACCGCCGAGCCGGGCGAGACCATCGCACTCGTGGGACGGAGTGGTGCTGGTAAGACCAGCCTGGTCAATCTGATTCCTCGCTTTTACGACCCGGTCGCAGGAGCCGTGCGCATAGATGGCACAGACGTGCGCCGCATGGCCCAGAAATCCCTGCGCAGGAATATCGGCATGGTCCTCCAGGAGACGTTCCTTTTCAACGGGACAGTCAATGATAACGTGCGCTATGGCCGGCTTGATGCCACGGACGCTGAAGTCGTCGAGGCGTGCAAGGCTGCGTACGCGGATGAGTTTGTGGTCAAGTTGCCGGAAGGCTATGAAACGCAGATCGGGGAGCGCGGCGTCAAGCTCTCCGGCGGACAGAGGCAGCGTCTCGCGATCGCCCGCGCACTCCTTGCTGACCCGCGCATTCTCATCCTCGACGAAGCCACCTCGCTGGTGGATACCGAGGCCGAGCAGATCATCCAGCACGCGCTCGAGCACCTCATGAGCGGCCGCACTACCTTCGTCATCGCGCACCGCCTCTCAACGGTCCGCAATGCCGACAAGATCGTCGTCATAGACGAGGGCGAGGTCGTCGAGCAGGCCGATCATGCGACACTCATCGGGCGCAACGGCGTCTATGCCAGGATGTACGAGCAGCAGTTCCGCTTCCAGGAGACCGGCATCCCGATGGACAACGACCTCTTCGGGGACCAGTAGTGTCCTGTCCCAGAGATAACTTCACATAGTCTGAATAACTCACCAAACCTGCGGCTCGGCCTTGGCTTTGAGCTTGACGCATCATTTATCAATGGGTGGCTCGGCCTGAGCTTTCGGCCTCATCGAAAGCTCAGGTGACAATTGAACAAGCACAGCTTGTTCAATTGTCAGCTTCCAGCCCGAGTCTTCCGCCCCCGAGTCCGTGCGCCTCAACTTCTCCAATTGGACATCTCAAACTTGTTGTCGGGGGAAACCAACGCCCTCCAATAAACGAACATACCTGCGGGACACGACACTAGGCTCT